>CBHFMJ010000128.1:0-7156 GCA_965994715.1 uncultured bacterium
CGTGCGGACCTTCATCTGCCTCCACCCCCCACCCGCAACACCATGCCAGCAGTACCGGCCCGCCCGAGGTCGTGGCCGCCTAGCGGGCGGCCGTCTCCTCACGTGCCTCGCGCGGCTCCACGCGGGGCGCGAGTCCGTCGGGTCCCGCGTCGACCACCACGGTGTCACCGTCGTTGATGTCTCCTGAGAGGAGAAGGAGCGCCAAGGGATCCTGGATCTCCCGTTGGATCAGCCGCTTGAGCGGGCGCGCGCCGAAGTTCGGGTCGTAGCCGGCGTTCGCCAGATAGGTCGTCGCCTCGTCCGTCAGCTCGAGCGCGAGCTTCCGGTCCGCGAGACGGCGCTGGAGACCGCGGAGCTGGATCCCCACGATCTTCACGATGTCCTCGCGGCTCAGAGCGTCGAAGACGACCACCTCGTCGATCCGGTTCACGAACTCCGGACGGAAATGGGCGCGGACGTCGGACAGGACCTTCTCCTCGCGCTCCTCCGGCGAAGCAGTGGAGTCCTGGAACACCGCGGCGCCGAGGTTCGAGGTCATGATGACGATCGTGTTCCGGAAGTCGACGGTCCGGCCCTGTCCGTCCGTGAGCCTGCCGTCATCGAGGAGCTGCAGCAGCACGTTGAACACGTCGGAGTGCGCCTTCTCGATCTCGTCGAGGAGCACCACCGAGTACGGCCTTCGCCGGATCGTCTCCGTGAGCTGTCCGCCCTCCTCGTAGCCGACGTAGCCGGGTGGCGCGCCCACGAGCCGCGACACCGTGTGTCGCTCCTGGTACTCGCTCATGTCGATCCGGACCATCGCACGTTCGTCGTCGAAGAGGAAGTCCGCGAGGGCGCGCGCGAGCTCCGTCTTGCCCACGCCGGTGGGACCGAGGAACAGGAACGAGCCGATCGGCCGGTTCGGGTCCTGCAGGCCGGCTCGGGCGCGACGGATCGCGTTCGCGACCGCCGTGACCGCGGGATCCTGCCCCACCACCCGCTCGTGGAGCGCCGATTCGAGGTGGATCAGCTTCTGCATCTCGCCCTCCATCAGGCGCGACACCGGGATGCCGGTCCACTTCGAGACGACGGCGGCCACGTCCTCCTCCGTGACCTCCTCGTTCAGCATCTTCTGCTCCGACTGGATCTCCTGGAGGCGCTCGTTCTCCTCTTCGAGCCGGCGCTCCAGCTCCACGATGCGGCCGAACCGGAGCTCGGCGGCCTTCTCCAGGTCCCCGTCGCGCTCCGCCCGCTCCGACGCGGCGCGCGTCTCCTCGAGCTCCGATTTGAGGGCTCGTATGCGGTCGATCTGATCCTTCTCCTGCTCCCAGTGCGCCCGCATCCCACGCGATCGCTCCTCGAGGTCGGCCAGCTCTTTCTCGAGGCGCTCCAGGCGTTCCTTCGAGGCCGGGTCCGTCTCCTTCTGGAGCGCCGCGCGCTCGATCTCCAGCTGCCGGATCCGTCGGTCCACCTCGTCGACCTCGACCGGCACGGAGTCGATCTCGATGCGGAGCCGTGATGCGGCCTCGTCGATCAGATCGATCGCCTTGTCGGGGAGGAAACGGCCCGTCACGTAGCGGTCGGACAGGACGGCCGCCGCCACGAGCGCGGGGTCCTGGATCCGCACGCCATGGTGGACCTCGTAGCGCTCCTTGAGACCGCGGAGGATCGCGATCGCGGCGTCCACCGTCGGCTGCTCGACCAGCACCGGCTGGAACCGCCGCTCCAGGGCGGCGTCCTTCTCGACATGCGATCGATACTCGTCGAGCGTGGTTGCACCGACGAGCCGGAGCTCCCCGCGGGCGAGCATCGGCTTCAGCATGTTCCCCGCATCCACCGCTCCCTCGGCCGCGCCGGCGCCCACGATCGTGTGCATCTCGTCGATGAAGGTGACGATCTCGCCGTCGGAATCGGCGATCTCCTTCAGGACGGCCTTGAACCGCTCCTCGAACTCACCGCGATACTTCGTCCCCGCGATCATGCCGCCGATGTCGAGCGCGACCAGTCGCTTGTTCTTGAGCGACTCCGGGACGTCGCCGTCGACGATCCGTTGTGCCAACCCCTCGACGATCGCGGTCTTCCCGACGCCGGGCTCGCCGATCAGCACGGGATTGTTCTTCGTGCGACGGGAGAGCACCTGGATCACGCGGCGGATCTCCTCGTCGCGCCCGATCACGGGGTCGAGCTTCCCCTTCCTGGCCTGCTCGGTGAGGTCTCGCCCGAAGCGTTCGAGCGCCTGGAACGTCTCCTCCGGGTTCTGCGAGGTGACCCGATGACTCCCGCGTACCTCGGCCAACGCCGCAAGCACGCCGTCGCGCGTGAGACCCGCGTCGGCGAGCAGCCTCGCTGCGGGGCCGTCGCTCTGGAGCAACGCCAGGAGGATGTGCTCCGTCGAGGTGTACTCGTCCGTGAGCTGCTCGGCTTCGCGGCCGGCCGCCTCGAGCAGACGCGCCGTGGCCGGCGACAGGCCGACCTGCACCCCTTCGGCGTAGACCTTCGGCTTCGACTCCAGCGCCCCGTCGACCTCGTCCCGCAGCTGCTTCGGCACCACCCCGAGCTGATGCAGCAACGGGAAGATGACGCCCTCGGGATCGGTCAGCAGCGCGTACAGCACGTGATCGGGTTCGATCTGCTGGTGGTGTCGCGAAGACGCCTGCCGGTGCGCCTCCTGGAGCGCGGACTGCGACTTGATGGTCAGCCTGTCGAGTTCCATACCTTCCTCGCTTCATCGAAGACGTCACGCGTGATCCCGTACATCACGTAGTCACGGGGACCGTTCTTGGTGGGCATGAAGCCGCGGAGGGTTCCTTCGAGCTCGAACCCGAGGTGCTCCGCGACGCGGCGCATCGCGGCGTTGTCGACATCCGTCGTGAGCTGCACCCGGTGCGCGTACTCCTCGACGAACAGGTGCACCAGGAACAGCCCGAGCGCGCGGCGTCCGATCCCCGTCCCCCGCACCGTCGGGTCGAAGACCTCGATGCCGATCTCGAACACGCCCGGCGGCAATCCCATCTCGGGCTGCCGCGCCTGGATCTCTCCGGCGAGGTGGCCGTCCGCCACGATCCCAAGCAGCAACTCGCCGTGCGTGACCCGTCCGCTGTTGGCGACACGGTCGCGGAGCTTCCGGCGAGCGGCGTCGCTGGTGTCGGCCCACGGCTCGTCGGAGCGCATCCGGGCGGCCCACAGGGACTCGAGGTCACCGGCCTGCAACGGTCGCAGCGAAACGTGCCTCGTCACGCACGTCCTCCGGGCCACGGCGGCGCGAAGACGCTCGCGAGCGGCACGATGGCCATGCCGGTGCGGCTCCCGGGCATCGGGATCGGCCGCTCCTGCAAGCGAGCCTCGAGCTGCGCGATCCGCGCACGCATCCGTTGGAGGTCCTCCTCCATGGCCATGATGCGCTTGACCCCGGCGAGGTTCACCCCGTCCTGCGTCAACAGCTGGACGCGCCGGAGCCGAGCGATGTCGGCCTCCGAGTACCGTCTGGAGTTCCCGCTCGTTCGGTACGGGCGGACGAGTCCCTTCTGCTCGTAGATGCGGAGGGTCTGGGGATGCACGCCTGCCAGCTCGGCGGCGACGCTGATGATGTAGACGGCCCGGTCGGCAGCGCTCCGATCCGTTGCTCGTTCGTTGTGATCCTTCATCGGCCTCCTCCGCATCCCATGCTCAGCGCACGCCCAACCGCTTCCGTGGCGACTCCTTCGACGCCTCGTGCAGCTGCCGCAGGAGCTCCTTCTCCTCTCGCGAGACCTTCTCGGGGACGTCGACCTGCACCTTCGCCAGGAGGTCGCCGCGCCCTCCCTTCCTCGGTGCACCTCGGCCCTTCACCCGGAACGTCTTCCCGCTCGGTGTGCCGGCGGGCACCTTCAGGGTGACCGGCCCGTTCAGGGTCGGCACCTCCACGTTCGCGCCGAGGGTGGCCTCCGTGTAGGAGATCGGCAGGTCGAGGGTCAGGTCGTCGCCCTTCCGGCCGAACACGGGATGCGATGCGACGGCGACCTTCACGAAGAGGTCGCCGGGGCGCCCGCCCGCCGGACCCGGCTCGCCCTTGCCGGCGAGCCGGATCCGCGCCCCGTTGCGCACGCCCGCCGGGATCTTCACATGCAGGGTGCGGGTCCGGCGCTCCGCGCCGGAGCCGCCGCACTTGATGCACGGGGACTCGACGATCCTCCCCGCGCCGCCGCAGCGCGGGCAGGGCCGCGACATCGAGAAGAACCCCTGGTTCTCGGCGATCTCGCCGCTGCCTCCGCACTGAGGACAGGTGATCGGCTGGGTTCCCGGCTCGGCCCCCGATCCGTGGCACCGCGCGCACACAGCCGGACCGTCGATCTTGATCGGCACGGTCGTCCCCGCCACGGCGTCCTCGAACGGGATCGCGACCGATGTCTCCAGGTCCGCGCCACGCTGCGCGGCGGTACGACCGCCGCTCCGCCTGCCGGCCCCGCGGAAGAGACCGCCGAACAGATCGCCGAGGTCGTCGACGTTGACCTGCTCGTACCGCACGCCGCCCGGCCATCCGGCTCCGGCGGCGCCGGGGCCCCCTGGACCCGGGCGACCGAAGCCCGGCCCGAACCCCGACGCGCTCATGTCGCGCACCTGGTCGTAGGCCTTGCGCTTCTCGGCGTCGCCGAGCACGTCGTACGCGGCGGAGATCTCCTTGAAGCGGTTCTCCGCGTCGGGGTCGCCCTGCTTCGTGTCAGGGTGATGCTGCTGAGCGAGCCTGCGGTAGGCCTTCTTCACCTCCGCGGCGGAGGCGTTCTTGGGCACGCCGAGGACCGCGTAGTAGTCCTTGTCGAACCACTCCCTGCGAACCTCGTCTGCCATGTCTCACTTCCTCTCGACCCGGACCCCGGCCGGCCGGAGAACCCGGCCTTTGAGTGTGTACCCCGGGCGCAGCACGTCGGCGACCACCGGATCGCCGTCGCCCTCGCCCGATTGCATCAGCGCTTCATGCAGCTCCGGATCGAACGGCTTGCCCTGCACCTCCATCCGCTCCAGGCCTTCCGCGCGCAGGGTGTCGATGAGCTTGGCGTAGACCAGCTCCACGCCGTGCAGGAAGCGGTCGAAGTCGGGCCGATCCTCGGCGTGCATCAGGGCGAGGTCGAAGTCGTCGAGGACCTCCAGCAGCCTACGGAGCACCGGTTGCGCAGCCAGCTCAACGGCGGACGTCTGCTCCCGGAGCACGCGCTTGCGGTAGTTGTCGAACTCCGCCTGCAGACGCTGCAGGTGCTCGCGGTACTGGTCCGCTTCCGCCCGCGCCGTCTGGACGTCGTCAGCCCCGGCCTCCGGTCCGGGGTCGGAAGCGGCCGCCTCCGGGGCGGCCGCTTCCTCAACCGATCCCTGATCGGGACGGTCCTCGGGACGATCCTCCGTCACCGGGACCGGACCTCGATCGTCCTGGGCTTCGCCTGCTCCGTCTTCGGCACCGAGACGGTGAGAACGCCCTTGTCGAACGTCGCCTCGATCCTCTCGGTGTCGGCCGTCTGCGGAAGCCGCATCGACCTCGCGAACGTTCCGAAGCTCCGCTCGATCCGGTGCCAGGTTTCACCTCGATCTTCGGCCGAGAACTCGCGCTTCCCGCTGATCGAGAGCATCCCGTCTTCGAACGTGACGTTCACGTCACCGGGCTCGAGGCCGGGGAGGTCGACGGTCACGTCGAACCGATCCTCGGACTCGCGCACATCGAGCGCGGGCACCCACGTGTCCCGCGAGAACGCGCGGCCGGCGATCCTGTCGAACTCGTCTTCGGCGGACCGCAGGTCCCGGAACAGATCCCACTTGGCGAGCATCACGATGCACCTCCTTCGTCCACGATCTCGCCTTCCACCACATCCTCGTCGTCGTCCGGCTGCTCACCGGCCGACGCCGAGGTCTCATCGCCACCGCCGCCGGCGGCGGTTTGCGCCTGCGCTGCCTGCTCGTGCATCGACTGGCCGACGCGCTGCCACATCTGCATCAAGGCGTCGCTCGCCGAGCGCAACCTGTCGGTCTCCGTGGAGTCGTCCTTCAGCGCCTGCTTGAGCTCGTCGTTCTTCGACGTCAGCTCCGCCTTGTCGGCGTCGGAGATGTTCTCCGCGTTGTCCTTGAGGAAGGAGTCGACCTGGTAGGTCAGCTGGTCGGCCTGGTTGCGTGCCTCGGCGGCCTCCCGGCGCCTGTGGTCCTCGGCCGCGAACCCCTCGGCCTCCTTCATCATCCGGTCGATCTCCTCCTTCGAGAGCGCCGTCCCGCCGGTGATCGTCATCGCCTGCTCCTTGCCGGACGCGAGATCCTTGGCGCTCACGTTCACGATGCCGTTCGCGTCGATGTCGAATGCGACCTCGATCTGCGGCACCCCGCGCGGCGCCGGCGGGATCCCAGTCAGGTGGAAGCGGCCGAGCGACTTCACGCCGGGCGACATCACGGTCTCCGCCTCACCCTGGAGGACGTGGATCTCCACCGTCGTCTGGTTGTCATCGGCGGTCGTGAAGATCTCCGACTTGCGCGTGGGGATCGTCGTGTTCCGCTCGATCAGCTTGGTGAACAGACCTCCCTTGGTCTCGACACCGAGCGTCAGGGGCGTGACGTCGAGCAGCAGGATGTCCTTCACGTCGCCTTTGAGGACGCCCGCCTGGATCGCGGCCCCGACGGCAACCACCTCGTCGGGATTGACTCCCTTGTGCGGGTCCTTGCCACCGGTCAGGTCCTTGACGAGGTCCTGGATCATCGGCATCCGTGTCGATCCACCGACGAGGATCACGTGATCGATCGCGCCGGCGTCCTTGCCCCAGTCCGCGATCGCCTGGTCGAAGGGTCCCTTGCACCGGTCGACGAGATCGGCCGTCATCCGCTCGAACTCCGTGCGGGTCAGCTTCTCCTCGAGGTGGAGCGGCCCGTCCGCGCCCGCGCTGATGAAGGGCAGGTTGATCGTGGTTTCGTTCACCTGGGACAGCTCGATCTTCGCCTTCTCGGCCGCTTCCTTGAGGCGCTGCATCGCCATCCGGTCCTTGGCAAGATCGATCGAGTAGTTCCCCTTGAACCGGTCGGCCAACCAGTCGATGACCCGCTGGTCCCAGTCGTCACCGCCGAGCTGCGTGTCGCCGTGGGTGGCCTTGACCTCCACCACGCCTTCGCCGATCTCGAGGAGGGAGACGTCGAACGTTCCTCCTCCGAGGTCGAACACGAGGATCGTCTGCTCGGT
>CBHFMJ010000129.1:0-7102 GCA_965994715.1 uncultured bacterium
ACCGGACGAGCCGCCCGTACCGCGCTTCGCGCCGATCTCACGCTCGACCATCAGCACGTGCAGCGAGCGCCACCGAGCGACGTTCTCGTCGTGGTCGAGCAACGCCTCCGAGACGGCGAACAGCTCACCCTGCGCGCGAGCCATCGCCACGAGTGACTCGGCGCGTCGTGCTTCATCGTCGGCCGGCATGGGGTGCCCGTGCGACTCGAGGAGCGAGCAGAATCCGTCCCAGAGGGTCGGTTCGTCGAGGCGACGCTCGAGCCGGCCCAGTTCCTCGGGCGCGGTGGCCAGATCCTGCAGGAACCCGGGGTCCTTCAGTCCACTGATGAACTCGAGCTCGCGGAACTGCGCCGACTGGAACCCCGAGGCCGGGGCGAGGTGGTCGCGGAACGCGAGGAAGTCCTGCGGTGACATCGTCTCCAGGACCTCGATGTGCTCGATCAGCACCCGCTCGATCGCGTGGACGCGGGTGAGGAAGTGGCGGGCTCGCTCCGTGTCCCGGGCGAAGAACCGATCGCGGACGGACTCGAGCTCGAACAGCATCTGCTTGAACCAGAGCTCGTACGCCTGGTGCACCACGATGAAGAGCAGCTCGTCGTGGACGGGCGGGTCCGACGAGAGCTGTTGGAGCGACAGGAGCTCCGGGAGCTTCAGGTACCCGGCGTAGGTCAGGAGGTCGACGTCGGCCTGGCTCGTCCGGCCGAAGCGTCGCTGTTGCCTGTCGCTCATCGGGTGCGAGCTTAAGCGCCGGATACCGCCCTACGGCTGCCAGGCGCCGACGGCCGTCCGGAACGGCGTGACCTCGATCTCGCGCCAGACGCCCTCCGTCACGTACGGGTCGGCGGCCAGCCAGGCATCCACCCCTGTGCGGTCCGGGAAGTCGACGAGGAGCATCGACCCGATCATGTCGCCGGCGTCGTCGAGCATCGCCCCGCCGACGAGCACGTTCCCGCTCTCTACGAGCGGCCCGATCGACGCGAGATGGGTCGGGCGCGTCCGCTTCCGTCGCTCGAGCGCACCCTCGTCCGATCCATCCTTGGCCATCACCAGGAACTGCATCGGTCCTCCTCGGTCTCGGTGAACCAGCCACGCTACCCCTCACCGGCGGGGGTCCGACTCACGAGAGCTCAGCGAGTCGCTCCTCGACGAGAGGAGCATGCGGCAGGAGGGCCTCCTCGCCTTCCCGCAAGAGCGCGGCGACGGACGTGGCGAGCGCCGACCGGAGCGTCGTGGGGTCGACCGCGCCGACATGAGCCTCCTCGAATCGAGCGAGGCTCTCCGCGGGCAGATCGTCGTAGTTGCGCGCCTGCACCGCGGGGAGTCCGCGGAGGAGGCAGGCGAGCGAGAGAGCGTGGTCGCGCACGGCACCGACGTAATGCTCGGCCTGCCAGACACGGCCCCGCTCGATGCACGCGCGCGCGTGGAGCGCGTAGATGACGCCTCACCCGAAGATGGATCCGGCTACCGGCGGCGTCGCGATGAACAGGTCCCCGGTGACGGGTAGCGTCGACTCGCTCGGGGTCGTCTCCCCGAAGAGAAGCCGGAAGCGTGGCCCCGCGGGGCGGGACTGGGCTGCCGGCGTCATCGAGAGGTCGAGCTGCAACGCGTCCGGCAGCAGCAACACCCGGTAGATGGTGGGTCCGCGCTCGAGGTCGACGAGGTGGATAGCGTCGAGCTCGTCGACGAAGGTGCGGGTCCAGTCGTCGAGCACGACTGCGACCGGAACAGGATCCGCGATGCCGAACGTGAGGTCCAGATCGGAGAAGCGGTCGGCGCCGTCGACGGCGAGCGAGCCCACGACGGCTCCGGCGACGACGCGCTCGTCCTCATCGGCGAGCCTGAGCACGTGCCGGCGGAGCGCATCCCGCTGCTCCACGGTGAACACGAGGCGATGCTAGGTGCTGCGATGGGTGATGGACCCGGGTCAATGCACGTCGCGGACGCGGACGAACGTGAAACCGAGCGCCAGCGTCACGGCCGTGTACCCCAAGATCACGAACAGCGCTCGGCCCGGGGTGATCGAATAGGACTCGAACGGCCCGATCTGGATCTCGGTGCTCACCCAAGTCAGGAAGGAAGCGAGGTTGTCGCCGAGGAGCCAGGGCGTCCAATGCGGTCGGAACCCACGGATGAGCCCCTCGATCACCGCCGTCCACACGAACACCACGCCCAGCGCGGCAGCCGTGTGCCGGCCGACCGCCGCCACGGCCGCACCGATCACCGCGGAGATCGAAGCTGCCACGCCGATCCTGAGCGAGGTCGACAGCACATCGGACAACCACGCACGGTCCGTCCCGACGGTGGATCCGCGCGCTGCCGCGGCGAGAGCAAGGCCGACCGACAGGAGCGCCACGATCGCGAGGGTCATCACGAGGACGCCCGCGGCGATCACGAGGACACGAGCTGCGAACCAGCGCAGGCGCCGAGGCTCCCACGTCAGGATCGTGCTGATCGTGCCGGTCTGCCATGAGACCGCGACCACGGAGGCGCCGACGACGAGCCCAAGGATGCTCGTGATCGAGGAGATGCCTTCCAGGATCTCCGGAAGATCGGTGAGCTTCAGATGGGATCCCATGTACTGGGCCGGGTCGCCGAAGTTGTCCTCGCAGAACAACTCGAGCGAGCCCTCTTCGATGGGCACCCCTTCCCAGTCCTGCACGAGGCACGCCGCAACCTCTTCGCGCGCCCGGGCACGAGCGGTCGCCAACGCCTCGGCCGTCGGAGGAGTGGACTGGAAGGCGGCGATCACGACACCGACACCCGCTCCGATGAGGGACGCACCCATGAGAACCACCACGAGCCGTCTCGACCGGAACCGCAGCAGCTCGGAGGCGACCAGCCGGATCACGCGCCCACCTCGTGGTCGTCGCCGGTGAGCTCCAGGAAGGCCTGCTCGAGGTTGCCCTCGTCCGGCTGGAGGAGCGAGGGGTACAGATCCCTGCCGGCGAGCACGCGCGCGATCCGCTCTGCGTCCGTGGGCGGCACGGCCGCGCGGAGCACGTCGCCGTCGACGCGGGCCGAGATGCCGGCGTCGTCCAGCGCGCGACGGCCCGCCTCGAGGTCGGCGACGCGCACGACGACGCCGGCCGTCCTTCCGGAGGAGAGGACCTCGTGGACCGAACCCGAGGCGACGAGACGGCCGCGAGCCACGATCGCGACACGATCCGCCATCTGTTGGACCTCGGTGAGGATGTGGCTGGAGACGAACACCGTGCGGCCCTCCGCCCCGAGGCTCCTCAGCAGGCTACGGACCTCCACGATCCCGGCGGGGTCCAGCCCGTTGGCGGGCTCGTCCAGGATCAGCAGCGCTGGATCCTTCAGCAACGCGGCGGCGATCCCCAAGCGCTGCTTCATGCCGAGCGAGTAGGTCCGCACCATGTCGCCCGCACGCGCGGACAGCCCGACACGGTCGAGGGCGGTGTCGACCGTGCCGCTCGCGATCCCGTCGATCCGGGCGAGGATCTCCAGGTTCCGCCGACCACTGAACCGCGGGAACAGGGCCGGTGCCTCGACGATCGAGCCGATCCCTCGGATCACGCCCGCGAGGCCGGTCGGGACGTCCGTCCCGAGGAGCCGCATCGACCCTGCCGAGGCCGAGACGAGACCGAGCAGGCAGCGGATCGTCGTGGTCTTCCCCGCGCCGTTCGGACCGAGGAACCCGAACACGCCGCCCTCGGGAACCTCGAGGTCCAATCCGTCGAGCGCGACCGTCGGTGGCTTCCGGACACGCCGGTACCGCTTCCGGAGTCCTCCGACCTCGATCACGGCGGGCATCGGCCGACCGTACCCGAGTTCGCGGACCCGGCACGGAGGAGCGTCCGCTTGCTACCGTCCGGCGCACAGAGGCGCGGAAGAGGAGAACCGTTGGATCAGAACCACGAGGTCCTGTTCGAACCGGTCCGGATCGGACCGAAGACGCTCCGGAACCGCTTCTATCAGGTGCCGCATTGCTCCGGCTTCGGAACCGAGAAACCGTGGACGCAGGCCGCGCATCGCGGCGTCAAGGCCGAGGGCGGCTGGGCCGCCGTCAGCACCGAGTATGCGCCGTTCTCTCCGGACTCGGACGAAGCACCGCTGATCGCCGCCCGCTTCTGGGACGAGGACGACATGCGCGCCCTGCGGTTGATGACCGATGCCGCCCACGCGCACGGGGCACTCGCGGGGCTCGAGCTGTATCACGGCGGAGCGCACATCGCGAACAACCAGACGAGGGTGCCGGCGATCGCGCCGAGCCAGCTCGCCAGCGACCTCGAGGCGCACGTGGTCCCCAAGGAGATGGAGGCGAGAGACATCGAGCGCGTGCAGCGCGGATGGGCGGAGGGGGCGGTCCGCGGGCGCGATTGCGGCTTCGACATCGTCTACGTGTACGGGGCCCACGCGTACCTCCCGATGCAGTTCCTCTCGCCCTTCTACAACAAGCGGACGGATGGCTACGGCGGCGCGTTGAGGGACCGCGCGCGGTTCTGGCTCGAAACGCTCCAAGCCGTGCGCGACGCGGTGGGCGCCGACTGCGCGATCGCGACCCGGATCGCCGTGGACGCCCTCGGACCCGCCGGCATCCACCTCGACGAAGCGTTGGAGTTCGTCGATCTGGCTGACGACCTTGTCGACCTCTGGGACGTGAACGTCGGCTCGATCGCGCTCTGGAGCAAGGACTCGGGGACCTCCCGCTACTTCGAAGAGGCGTACCAGCTCGAGTGGACCGGGGGGATCCGTGAGGCGACGGCGAAGCCGATCGTGGGTGTCGGCCGGCTCACGAGCCCCGACCGCATGGCGTCCATCGTCCGCACCGGCGTCTGGGACCTGATCGGTGCCGCGCGACCCTCGATCGCCGATCCGTTCCTGCCGCAGAAGATCGCCGAGGGCCGCACGGACGAGATCCGCGAATGCACGGGATCGAACGTCTGCATCATGAAGGTGGACGGATTCGGCCATCTCGGCTGCATCCAGAACGCGACGGCCGGCGAGGAACATCGCCGCGGGTGGCACCCGGAGCGGTTCTCCGTCGCGTCGAACGGGGAGAAGGGCGTACTCGTGGTGGGCGCCGGGCCCGCCGGCATGGAGTGCGCCGTGACCCTCGGGCGCCGCGGGTTCGAAGCGGTGCATCTCGTGGAGGCGTCCGACGAGATCGGCGGCCGGATGCGATGGATCAGGCGGCTCCCCACGCTCGGCGACTGGGGGCGGATCGTCGACCATCGGCGCGTGATGCTCTCGAAGCTCCGCAACGTGCAGGTCGTCACGGGGCGTGGGCTGTCCG
The DNA here is from genome assembly GCA_965994715.1 of uncultured bacterium. GTDB lineage: Bacteria > Actinomycetota > UBA4738 > UBA4738 > HRBIN12 > JAJNBA01. Next base: position 5,258 of record CBHFMJ010000129.1, read on the forward strand.
CGGAGGACGTGCGCGACTACGGCGCGCAGATCGTGATCGTCGCGACGGGTTCCCGCTGGTCGGGCGAGGGCGTGCAGTCCTCGACCCACGAGTCGATCGAGGGCGCCTCCGCCTCGCTCCCCCACGTCCTCGTGCCCGAGCAGGTGATGGAAGGGAAGCGACCGGCCGGATCCCGGGTGGTCGTCTACGACGCCGAGGGCTACTTCGTCGGTCCCGGGATCGCGGAGCTCCTCGCGAAAGAGGGCTTCGCCGTCCACCTCGTCACGTCGCTCGACGTCGTCTCACCGATCTCGGATCTGACGCTCGAGGGCCCGATGCTGCGCCAGCATCTCCACGAGACGGGCGTCACGATGCATCGAGGCGTGACGATCCTCGCGATCGAACCCGGTCGGGCGTCGGGGGAGGATGAGTTCGAGGAGCCATGGGCGACGGACAGCGACGGCGTCGTGCTCGTCACCCAGCAGGTGTCCGACGACGCGCTGTACCGGGAGCTCGTCGGCGATCGCGCGGCGCTCGGGGCCGCCGGCATCGAGGCCGTCTACCGGATCGGCGACTGCGTGGCGCCGCGGATGATCTCCGAGGCGATCTTCGACGGCCACCGCATGGCGCGGGAGATCGACGGTCCCGATCCCGCCGTCGCGCTCGCGTTCGATCGCGAGCGGAACGTGCCCGACATCGACCCCGTCGCGAGGAGATGATGGGGACACATGGACACGAAGCCGCTCGGTTCCGACCTCCCCGAGGGCGCACGGTTCATCGGCCCCGAGCCCGGGCACGCGACGAACTGGGCGCTCGGTGACGCGCCGACGCAGGCGGACCTGAACGCCTGCGTCGCATGCGGTCTGTGTCTCCCGCACTGCCCGACGTACCGGTTGACCGGGGAGGAGTCGGCGTCGCCGCGCGGCCGGATCGCGGCGATGCGGGCGGTGCAGGAGGGCCGTGCGTCGACGGACGAGACGTTCGCCGAGTTCATGGATCTCTGCCTGGTCTGCCGGGCGTGCGAGGACGTCTGCCCGTCGCACGTGCCGTTCGGCCGCATGATGGAGGCGGCGAGGACACAGATCGAGCCCGACCGGGGGCGCGTAGCGCGGTTCCTCCGGTGGCTCGGCCTCGACGTCGTCCTGCCGTCGAGGAGGCTCACCCGGCTCGCGGGCGCGCTCGCTCCCCTCGCACGCCCGTTCCTCCCTCGGCGCATCCGATCGCTGATCCCGCGTGGCGGCCGCTCGTCGGGGCGGCTGCCGCGGCTCACGGAACCGGATGGCGAGGTTCGCGGAACGGTCGCGCTCCTGTCCGGCTGCGTCCAGGATCTCTGGTTCCGGCTCGTGAACGCCGCGACGATCCGGGTCCTGGCGAGCGACGGCTGGCGTGTGGTCGTTCCGGACGATCAGACCTGTTGCGGCGCGCTGGCCGCGCACAACGGGCACCTCGCGACGGCCCGGAAACTCGCGCGGAGGAACGCGGCCGCGTTCTCGGGCGTCGACCACGTCATCGTGAACGCGGCCGGATGCGGCGCCCACATCGCCGGGTACGGCGACCTGGTGGCGGGCGCCGAGCTCCCGGTGCGCGACGTGATGGCCTTCCTCCACGAAGAGGGGATCCGCGACCTGGCGGGATCGCTCCCCGAGCGCACCGTCGTGGCCTACCACGACGCCTGTCACGCGCTCCGCTCCCAGGGCATCCATCGGCAGCCCCGCGAGCTCCTCGGCGCGATCGCCAACCTCGAGCTCGCGGAGATCCCGAACGGCGACCGCTGCTGCGGAGCGGCCGGGATCTACAACGTCACGGAACCGGAGTTGTCCGGACGCCTGATGCGGGAGAAGGCCGAAGCGGTCGCCGCGACCGGTG
>CBHFMJ010000130.1:0-7078 GCA_965994715.1 uncultured bacterium
GGACGGCGGGATTTGAACCCGCGACCTCAGCGTCCCGAACGCTGCGCGCTACCAAGCTGCGCCACGTCCCGAGCCTCTGATTCTAGCGGTTCGTCACCGGGTGCCGACGCTCCTGGATGAAGGTCCAGGTACGTGGCCTCCGGCCGGCACCAGAACCGGAACGGCGCGTACTTGCTCGTTCCGAGTCCCCGGGACGTGTGGAGCACCGCGGACCCCATCCGGACCAGCCCCGACGCGAACGCGCGCGGCATCGAACAGTTGGTCACCAGCGCGCCGATCCAGGGGAGTCGGACCTGGCCGCCGTGGGTGTGCCCGGCCACGATCAAGCCGTATCCGAGCGCGGCCGCCTCCGGAGCCGTGTCGGGAGAGTGCATCACGGCGAGGCCGAAGTGATCGTCCTCGCTCCGCGGAGCCACACGGAGGTCGTGGCGCCCGATGTGGGCGTCGTCGAGACCGAGGACCTCGGTCTCGAGCCCGAGGAGCGAGATCGTGCGTCGCGAGTCCGTGAGGTCTTCCCACCCGTCAGCGACGAGGGCTCGGATCAGATCGGGCGCGCGGCCGGGAGCCGCGCGCCGACGAGGCCGCCCGGGACGGACGTAGGCCAGGTAGTTGAGCGGTCGGGGCACGAAGTAGTCGTTCGATCCGAGGACGAACCACGACGCGATGCGACCGCGCACCGCCCGCACGCTCTCGACCGTCGTGCCGATCGCTTCCGGCTCGCCCAGGAGGTCCCCGGTCACGACCGTGACGTCCGCCGATGGCAGCCCTGCCAAGAAGCGCGTCTTCCGAGGGTCGTGACGAACGAAGTGGAGATCGGACAGATGGAGCACGACGAGTGGCTGCGCGGCCGCCGGTAGGATGTCCAGGCGGTGCCGGATCACCCGGTATCGGAACCGTTCGATGAAGATCCCGTAGAGCACGCAGCCGACGCCGAGCGCGGCGACCGTCACGACCACGGGGAACACGGGGGGAGTGTAATGAGCGACCCGACGCTGAAGGAGCGTCTCGCCGCGGAGATCACCGGTGCTCTCCGCGCGGGCGAGAAGGTCCGTCTCGGCGCGCTCCGCATGCTCTCGGCGGCCGTCACCAACCGGGAGAAAGAGCTCCGGCACGACCTCTCCGACGACGAGTTCCGCGACGTCGCCGCGAAGGAGATGAAGAAGCGAGCCGAATCGATCGAGGCGTTCGAGGGCGCCGGGCGAGAGGCGCTCGCCGAGAAGGAGCGAGCCGAGCGGGAGGCGATCGCGTCCTACGCGCCGGAGCCGATGTCCGACGGCGATCTGGATGCGTTGGTAGACGAGGCGTTCGCGGCCACCGGAGCCACGTCGGAGAAGGAGTTCGGCGCCGTGATGGGCTTCCTCATGGGGAAGGCGAAGGGTCGCGTGGACGGGAAGATCGTGCAGGAGAAGGTGCGCGCCAGGCTGGGCGGGACGACCTAGCCTCCCCCGCCGCCGTTCCCTCCACCGTTCCCGTTCCCTCCACCGTTCCCGTTCCCTCCACCGTTCCCGTTCCCTCCACCGTTCCCGTTCCCGTTGCCACCGCCGTTGCCCCCTTCGCCCACGAAGATCTTCACGGTGGAGCCCTGGACGACCTCGGTCTTGCTGCGGGGCTCCTGAGCGATCACGTACCCGACCTTGTCCGGATCGCCCGTCTGCACACGCACGAGCTCGACGTCCAGTCCGAGAGACCGGAGGAACTCCGCCGCCAGGTAGCCTCGCATGTCGACCACGCGAGGCATCATGACCTTGGCCGGGACACCGGTCGAGATCTGGATCTGGATGAGCGTGCCCAGCGCGGCGATCGATCCGCCTCCGGGGGACTGACTGAAGACCTGGCCTTCCGGGCTGCTGTCGTCCACGACCTCGACGGACGCGCGGAAACCGGCCTCCGACAGGGTCGTGATCGCTTCCTTCCGACGCATGCCGATGACGCTCGGGACCGGGCCCTCGGGCGGCTTCGGGGGGTCGGGGAACCCGATCGCGGGCAGCCCCTGCATCACCCTCGACATGTACGACACCCAGATCGGCGCCGCGACGGTTCCGCCGAAGACCGAGCCCATCGAGTAGGGGTTCCCCGGCGAGCCGACCCAGACCACGGTCGTGAACTGCTTCGTGTACCCACCGAACCAGACGTTCGTGTTCTCCTGCGCCGTGCCGGTCTTGCCGGCGACCGGCCAGCTGCCCCATGCGCCGAACGCGCTTGCCGCCGTGCCCGAGACCGGCACGGCCTCGAGCATCGAGGTGATGAGGCGTGCGTCGCCCTGCTTGAGCACGGGGTCGCAGGCACGCTCGTGCTCCAGGATCACCTCGCCGTCCCGCTCGATCGATTGGACGGTGTAGGGGTCGCAGTGCCGGCCGTCGTTCGCGATCGTCTGATACCCGGCGGCCATGTCGACGGGCGAGATCGCCACCGAGCCCGTCGCGAGAGCCGGCACGGGGAGCAAGCCCTCCGTAGTGGGATCCATCCCGATCATCTGCTCGGAGATGTCCGCGACCACCGACGCACCGACGTCGAGGATGAGCTGCGCGAACACGACGTTGATCGAGTCCTCGGTGGCCGTGTACAGATCGACGAGCCCGACCCCGCTGCCTTCGGCGTTCGAGACGCAGTGATCCTCGTCGTCCCAGGCAGGCGAGCACCACGGCGAGGAGCTGGAGTAGGTCTGGGTGGGCGGGATGCCCCGCTTGAACGCGCCGGCGAGCACGAACGGCTTGAACGCCGATCCGGGCTGATGGCCGGTGGTGGCGAGGTCGAGCTTCTCCTTCCGGTAGTTCCGGCCGGAGAGGATCACCTTCATCGCACCCGTCCGATTGTCGATCGTGACGATCGAGACGTCGGGAGGCGGTGAGCCGGGCGGCGGACTGATCGAGACCCGCAGGGGCTTCCGTGCCTCTTCCTCGGCCCACGAGTGCCAGTCCGGCTCGAGGGTGGTATGGATCTCGAGGCCGCCTTCGTACAGCATCCGCCGGCGCGCCTTCTGGGTCTTCCCGAGCGCCTCGGTGAACTCCCCGGACCTATTCTCGATCATCTGGTCGGTCAGGTACTTCACGAAGAAGGGGGGATGTCGGCGGACCAGCCTCCCGGCATCCTCGGGCAACCCGAGTGGGAGCTCCCGGACGTGGGCAAGACGCTCCTCGCTGATCCATCCCAGGGCTTCCATCCGCTTGAGGACGTCGTCGCGCCGAAGCCGCGCAACCTCAGGATTGTCGATCGGCTCGTAGTAGTCCGGCTCACGGATCAAGCCTGCGAGCATGGCTCCCTCGGCCAGGGTGAGCTCGCGTGCGGGCTTCCGGAAGTAGAACTGCGCCGCCGTCCCGATGCCGTAGACGCCGTTCCCCATGTAGACCTGGTTGAGGTAGAGCGCGAAGATGCGCTCCTTCGAATAGCGCTGCTCGACACGGATCGCCAGGGCGAGCTCCTGGATCTTGCCCTCCACGCTTTGGTCGAAGCGGTCCCGCCCGAGGGTGAGGCCGACCAGCTGCTGCGTGATCGTCGAGCCGCCCTGGACCACCTCGCGCGCCTTCGCGTTCTCGATGATCGCGCGGATCAGGGACGACACGTCCAGCGCGCCATGCTGGAAGAAGTCCGAGTCCTCGATCGCGAGGACCGCCAGCTGGGTGGCGCGCGAGATGGAGCTGAGCTCGACGATCTCCCGGTTGTCGAGGTACAGGCGGGTGAGGATCGAGCCGTCGGCAGCGTAGATCGTCGAGCGTTCCGGGAAGCGGGGGATCCGCGTGAAGTCGGATCCGAGCGCGTCGAGCCGGGAACGGATCTCGTTCACCCCGAGCCCCGCGGCGGCGAACGGCGGGCCAAGCACCGCGGCGGTGAGGATCGATGTCGCGAGGATCACGGGGATGAGCAGGAGCGCGGCGATCGGCTTGAAGGAGACCCGATCGTGGACAGATCGGGGCACGCGCGATGGGCGGGGGCCGGAGCGACCCCCCGGTGGCGGGGGTCCCGCCGGGCGGCGACCGGTGTCCACGCTCATGGGGTCCCATCAGGATACGTCGGATCGCTCCTGCACCCGGTCGGTACGATGCGCCTCGATGTGTCGTCCACGCGCGCGCCTCCCGTTCCTGGTGTCGGTGCTCATCGTGAGCGCGCTCGCGAGCGCCAGACTCGCCGGCGCCGCGGAGCCCGCCGCCACGGCGCCGCCGACCACACCGGTGCGCGTGATCGAGGTCCAGGGGCCGATCGACCGACCGCTCCTCGCGTTCCTCGAGGAACGGCTTCTCGAGGCCGAGCGGGCCGGCGCGATCGTGGTCCTCCAGCTGAACACGCCCGGGATGCTCGGGCAGAGCGGCCTCGACCTCGCGGACCGGGTCGCCCATCTCGAGGTGCCGGTCCTCAGCTGGGTGGGGCCGGTGCCGGCGAAGGCGAGCGGCGGGGGCTTGCTGCTCATGCTCGCGTCCTCGCTCGCCGGGGTCGCTCCCGGCTCGCAGATCGGTCCCCTCCGCCCGGTGGACGTCCTCCGTCCCGAGACAGGATCCGGGGACCTGCGATCGCGGATCGAAGGGTGGCTCGCGCTGCGCGGTCGATCTGATGTCGACCTCGATGCGCTCGAGGATCCGCTGGCGGCTCGCGAGGCATTGGTTGCCAAGGCTGCTCACGCGGCGACGTACACCGTCCCCGAGTTCTTGATCGCTGTGGACGGGATGACGGTCCAGACCCCAACGGGAGCCGTCGTGCTGCGGACGCGGGTGGCGACCACGGAAGCGCAGGCCGGCGAGCGCACCGTCGACATCCGCTTCGAGGAACCGGGCCTGATCGGCCGCGTGCTGCACGCGGTCGCGACCCCGTCGATGGTGTATCTGCTCCTGGTCCTGGGTCTGGCGGCGATCGCCTTCGAGCTCATACAGCCGGGCTTCGGATTCGCGGGGTTCAGCGGCGTCGCGCTCGCGTTGCTCGCCGGATACGGGCTCACGGTGGCCGTGCCGTCGTGGGGCGGACTCGGGCTGTTGGTGTTCGGGATCGGTCTCTTGGTACTCGACGTGCGGCTGCGGAGCCTGAGCTGGCCGACGTGGGCAGGGCTGGCCGCGTTCGGTGCCGGGTCGATCCTCGCGTGGCGGCACGTCGACGATTCGATCGCGATCAGCCCGTGGCTGATCGGCGGCGCGGTGCTCGCGAGCCTCCTCTACTACGGGTTCGCGCTGACCGTCGCGCTGCAGTCACGGGATCGGATCGTCGGGACCCAGCGAGGATTGGTCGGCCTCGTGGGGGAGGCGAGAGGACGCCTGGCGCCCGACGGTCCCGTGTTCGTGAAAGGTGCGCTCTGGCGGGGCAGGACGGACGGTGACCCGATCGAGCCGGGGACGCCGATCCGGGTTCGCGGCGTCGACGGTCTCATCCTCCGGGTGGCACCGGAGCTCGCCCGACCGGTGGAAGACGCTGGCGCGTAAGGGGTCCGCCCACTTCTTGAGAACGTGTGGCGGCGCACGCTTCCTTCCGGAAAGAGGAATCTCCTTCCCCTCGTTCTTCGAACAACCAGTTGATGGCACTCGAGGAGGCGTCGGCCGGCTGGCAGGGACGCGCCGCATGTCGCGGCGAGGACTCCTCCTTCTATTTCGCGCCGAGCTACTTCGAGAAGCGGGGGGAGAAGCTCGCGCGTGAGGCGGTCGCCAAGCGGATCTGCGCCGTCTGCCAGGTGCGCCAAGCCTGCCTCGACTACGCGCTGGAGACCCGTGAGGGCCACGGCGTGTGGGGTGGCCTGAACGAAACCGAGCGGCGGGCCGTCCTGAGGCGGAAGGCGCTCGAAGCGAGCTGACGGCCGCGGTGCCGGCCTCGTCTGAGAGGATGCGGCCGATGCGTGACGCGGACATCCTCGAGCGTCTCGGCGAGTTGGGCTGGGAACTTCCCCCGCTGCCCGCGCCGGTCGCGAGCTACGTCCCCGTGAAGCGTGCCGGAATGCTGGCATTCGTTGCGGGACAGGTCGCGATGGTCGACGGGCGCCTCCTGCACCCGGGCAGGCTGGGTCAACAGGTCTCGGTCGAGATGGGGCAAGAGGCGGCCGCCCGGGCGGGGCTCCAGGCGCTGTCCGCGATCCGGGACCATCTCGGGGGGAGCTTCGATCGCCTGGTCCAGCTCCTCCAGGTCACGGTGTTCGTCGCCGCGGACGCGGATTTCGTCGATCATCCCACGGTGGCGAACGGCGCCAGCGACGCGCTCGTCGCGGTGCTCGGTCCGGACGGGCGTCACGCTCGTGCGGCCGTGGGGGTGGCATCGCTCCCATTGGGGGCCTGCGTGGAGGTTGCCGTCACCGCCGAGGTGGCGGAGGAGCCAGGTGTCATGGCGAACGTGGATACCGGAGGTCGCCCTCCCGGCGCGTGATGCCCCGCTGATCGAACCAACCGAGCAGGGGGACCGCGAACTTCCGGCTCGTACCCAGGGCCTCCCGGAACGCGCTCACCGTGATCCCGGTCTCGCGCGCGTCGGCGACGATCGCCTCGGCGCGTTCGATCACCGACGGGAGGAACACGAGGTCGGGGGCGACGCGGACCACGTGTCCGGCCCTCGCGGCCGCGTCCACCGCGTCGCGACCGATCCCGCGATCGGCGAGTTCCTTGATCGTCGGAGGCTGGGCCGGTTCGTCCGAGATCGCCTCGACCACGCGTCGCATCATGGGGTCGAGCTCCGGGCCTGGCCCCTCGTGCGACGGGACCGCGACCGCCGTGGTCGTCCGTGCGAGGAGTCCGTCGTCGACGAAGCGATCGAGGATCGGATCGATCAGCCGGGGGTCGGGCGGGCCGATCTCGGCCCGGAGGTGGTCGGCGAGCGCGCGGCGAGCCGTTGCCAGGGGCTCGCCCTCCTCGAAGGGGTGGGCGAGGTGGTACGCGGACACGTGCGCGACCAGTGCGGGGCCGACCCGGGCGAGCAGGCCGTCCCGGAGGAGCCAGTCCCCGGCCTCCGGGACACCGGCGTCGGAGCCCGTGAGGACGAGAGCCTCCGATGCGTGGACCGCCCCCCGCTCGTCGGCGAGGATCGCCGGGAGCTCGTGGCGCGCCGCCCGGGCGCGCCCCGGGGGCCGCCCCACCCCCGCACCCCCGCGCCCGGGGGGGGCGGGCTCGCGGACCCGCCCCCC
>CBHFMJ010000131.1:0-7052 GCA_965994715.1 uncultured bacterium
ACAGGAGGCCGTGGACCTCTACGCCGGGGCACAGAGTCCCTGGTTCCATGGGGACGTCCTCATGGTGCTCTCGGAGGTCTCACGGGCGGCCGGCCTGCGCGAGGAGGCGGCCGAAGCCGCGCGCGCCGCGTTGGCCGCCTACGAGCGCAAGGGCCACGAGCCGGGGATGGCGTCGGCGCGAGCGTCGATCGGGATCAGCTCACGGTGAAACCGGTGCGCATGCCCTCCTGATAGTGCGCCTCCTGCTCGTCCTCGTCCCAGATGTTGCAGACGAGCACGTAGTTGCCGGCGTCCAGGTTCAGGGTCACGCTGTCGGTCTCGCCTACCTCGATGTCCTCGATCTCACCGATCAGCTCGAGGCCCTCACCGGCCTCGTCGACCGCACCGTTCTCGTCGGTCGGCAGGTCGGTCAGGCTGAGGTCGGTCTGGAAGACCACGAACTCGTGCGTGTCGTCGGGCCCGTCGTTCGTGGCCTCGAACGTCATCTCACCCGCTTCGGCGGACGTGGGATCGGTAGCGACCGAGAACTCCTGAAGTGTTACGTCGACGGTCCCCCCGCCGCCGCCGCAGCTCGCCGCAGCGAACGCGAGGACGAGGCCGGCGGGAACGGCGATCGCATGGTGCAGACGTGCGGTCACGGCTCTCCCCTTTCGACGCCGCGGCTCGGCGCGGCCGGTGGTGCCGACGGTAGGCGCCCTCGCGTGCCGCGGGGCGGAACGTGACCGCTCCGTCAGGGAACCGTCACCGCACGGTCATCCCGTTCGCATGACGGCTCGGTCATGTGGGGCTGCGGAGCGGCTCGAGCGGGCATAGCATCGGCGCGTGGCCCGGGTGCTGGTGGTGGACGACGAACCGAGGATCGTCGACTTCGTCTCCCGGGCGCTCGCGGCCGAGGGGTTCGTGGTCGACCGGGAGTACGACGGAGCTCGCGCGCTGGAGCTGGCCGCCCGGGAACGCTACGAGCTGGTGGTCCTGGATCTGCTCCTCCCCGGCCTCGACGGGATCTCTGTGCTCCACGGCCTGATCGAGCAGCGGCCCGATCAGCGCGTGGTCGTCCTCTCGGCGCTCTCGGACGTGGAGACGAAGGTCCGGTGCCTGGAGTCTGGCGCCTCCGACTACCTCTCGAAGCCCTTCTCGCTCGCCGAGCTCGTCGCGCGGATCCGGGCGCGGCTCCGTCAGCCGGCAGCCGGCCCACGCCATCGATCCCTCGAGGCGGGGGGTCTGCGCCTGGACCTCACGCGGCGGTTGGCGGAGAGAGACGGGACGCGGGTGGCGCTCAGCGAGCGGGAGTTCCTGCTCCTCGAGCACCTGATGCGCGCGGACGGCGCTGTGTGCAGCAGGCAGGAGTTGCTCGCCGAGGTCTGGGGCTACTCCTTCGACCCGGGCAGCAACGTGGTGGAGGTCTGCGTCCGGCGCCTTCGGGCCAAGGTCGGGGCGGACGTGATCGAGACGGTGCGCAATGTCGGCTATCGGTTCGACGCTCCGTAGGCACTGGGTCGAGGTCGCCTGGGGCGCGTTCGCCGCCGCCAACGTCGCAGTGATCCTGCTGCTCAGCCGTTGGGAGACGATCCCGTTCCACTTCGTGTGGGTGAGCCTCACGCTCGTCTATGGGTTCCGCGGATGGCGGCTGCGAACCACGATGGCGCTGATGCTCGTCGTGATCGCCGTGACCGGCGCCGCGCTCGCCGTGTCGATCGTCCGCGGGCACGAGGGACCCGACGAGCTGGCCGAGGTGCCGTTGATGGCGGCGATGTTCGTCGCGATGGTTTGGCACGCCGAGCGTCGGATGGCGGTGTCCGAACAGGCCAGCCGGCTGGCGGAGTCGGAACATCAGCTCCTGATGGCCCAGCGGGAGTTCGTGCGGGACGCCTCGCACGAGCTGCGGACGCCCATCACGGTCGCGCGCGGGCACGCGGAGCTGATCCGCGACGCGCGGACTGGCGGACAGATCACGCAGGACGCCGAGGTGATCCTGGACGAGCTCGAGCATCTCTCGAGGCTCTCGGAGAGGTTGCTGATCCTGACCACGGCCGGTCATCCCGGCTTCCTCTCGAGGGAGCCGGTGGACGTTTCGACGTTCGTCGAGGCGCTGGCTCGGCGGTGGATGCCGGCGGCGGCTCGCGACTGGCGGGTGCGCTTGGAAGCGCGGGGCACCGTCCAGGCCGACCCCGAGCGGCTCGAGACGGCGCTGGACGGGTTGCTCGAGAACGCGATCAACGCGACCGAGGACGACGAGGTGATCCGGGTCGAGTGCCGGCAGGCCGGCGATCGCATCGTGATCGAGGTCGCCGACTCGGGCACGGGCATCCCGTGCGACGACGTCCCCCGGATCTTCGATCGCTTCGTGCGCGTGGACGCCGATCGCGGTCGGCGTAACGGTGGCAGCGGCCTCGGGCTCCCGATCGCGAAGGCGATCGTCGAGGCGCACGGCGGAACGATCGAGGTGCAGAGCGAGGAGGGCCGCGGCACGACCTTCCTCGTCACGCTGGAGGGGTTCCGACCCGCTCCCGTTCCGGTGCCGACCGGCTCGGGTTGATCGGAAGCCCCCGGGCTCGGCAATCCATTGACGAACACGGGCTTCGGACCCGACCATGCAGGTATGAAGGCGGAGGACGTCGTCACGTACGACTACCCGGCGGAGTCGTACACGGAAGTTGTCCAGGGACTCACGCAGGCAAGTGCCGCGCACTCGCCGGCCGAGATGCTCTCGATGTTCGATGTGCTGATCGACGTGGGGGGTCGCGATCGGTGGGAGGGTGATGCCGATCCTCGGTACAGCTTCCACCCCCTCGACGACGTCCCGTTCATCGACGATGCCGAGATGATCCATGCCGTGGGCGAGCGGATCGCCTCCCTCGTCAGGGAGGGGAAGCACGTCGCGGTCAACTGTCTGAGCGGCGTGAACAGGTCCGGACTGCTCGTCGGGCGCGCCCTCGTGGAGCTCGGCTACACGCCCCAGGAGGCGATCGAGGCCGTTCGCAGCGCGCGAGGGCCGATGGCGCTCAGCAACCAGCACTTCGTTCGCTTCCTCCTCGTCGACTGCACCCCGCGCGCCCTGGCACGACGCCGCCAGCTGTCACTCCCATTCTGATCTCGTGCTTCGAGGGGAGGGCATCGACGTGAGCGACCTCGGACGGACCCTCCTGGCGGACGAGCCCGTAGCGTCCATCGATGCGTACCTCGAACGCGGCGGCGGGCGGGGCCTCGCGGCCGCGTGGGCGCTGGCTCCCGATGAGGTGATCGAGCGGGTCCGCGCGTCGGGGCTGCGCGGGCGTGGCGGCGCGGGGTTCCCCACCGGGATCAAGTGGCGGACGGTCCGGGAGGACCCGTGTCCGACGAAGTACGTCGTCTGCAACGCCGCCGAAGGAGAGCCGGGGACGTTCAAGGACCGGTGGCTGATCCGGGCGAACCCGTACCTGGTCGTGGAGGGTCTCGGGATCGCCGCCTACGCGGTCGGCGCCGAGCGGGCGTTCATCGGTGTCAAGGCGGGGTTCGGCCCGGAGGTGGCTCGGCTCACCGCCGCGATGGAGGAGATGGCCGAGCACGACCTCGTCGGTCCCGTCCCCATGGAGCTGATCCAGGGCCCGGACGAATACCTGTTCGGCGAGGAGAAGGCGTTGCTCGAGGTGATCGAAGGGAACGAGCCTCTCCCCAGGATCGTGCCGCCGTGGATGGAAGGTCTGTTCCGCCGACCCGGTTCGCCGAATCCCACCGTGGCCAACAACCTCGAGACCCTGGCGAACGTCCCCCTGATCCTCGACCGCGGTCCGGACTGGTTCCGTTCGCTCGGCACAGAGGATTCGCCCGGGACGATGCTATTCACCCTCTCCGGAGACATCCGCTCACCGGGCGTCTACGAACTGCCCCTCGGATATTCGCTCCGTGACCTCATCGAGGGCGTGGGCGGTGGCGCCCCGGAGGGACGCCGTCTGAAGGCGGTGTTCCCGGGAGCATCGAACACGATCATCGCCCCGGAGCAGCTCGACACGCCGCTCGGCTTCGACACGATGGGTGCGGTGGGTACCGGGCTCGGCTCGGGCGGGTTCGTCGTCTACGACGACTCGGCGTGCATCGTGCGCGCCACGCTCGCGTTCTCGCGGTTCCTGTACGTCGAGTCCTGCGGGCAGTGCCCGGCGTGTAAGCACGGGACCGGGGCGATCACGGATCTGCTCGAGCGGATCGATCGGGGCGAGGGTTCCGAAGCCGATGTGGAGACGATCCTGGCACGGGCTCTCACCGTCACCGATGCCCAGCGCTGCGCGCTCCCGACGGGGGAGACCCTGATCGCGCAGAGCGCCATCCAGGTCTTCGGGTCCGAGTTCGCCGAGCACTTCGGCCGGCCGTGTCCCCGCCCCCGGGACCTGCCCGTACCGAAGATCGTCGACTTCGACGAGAGGGCAGGGAAGTTCCACCTCGACGAGCGGTACCACCTGAAGCAGCCCGACTGGACCTACGCGGACGAGACGAGCGCGTAGTCGGGCCGCGGTTCGCGGGCCCGGGCAGCGGGGAGCAGTCTTCCCTGCCGATCCGGATTGCTCTCCGCGACCTCGGGGTATCGAGAGCCCAACTGGCACGAGCGACTTCGATCCGGAAGGAGACGAACATGGGCTGGATAGCAGCGATCGATTGGGAGGGAGGCCTGGAGAACGCGTGGGACGCGATCATCGTGTTCGTTCCCAAGCTCCTGGGGTTCCTCCTGATATTGGGTATCGGGTACTTCGTCGCGAAGGCGATCGAGAAGGTCTTGGACAAGGTCCTGGAGCGAGTGGGATTCGATCGCATCGTCGAACGGGGCGGTGTGAAGCAGGCGCTCTCGCGGTCGCGCCTGGACGCGAGCTCGATCCTCGCGAGGATCGTGTTCTACATCGCGTTCCTGTTCGTCCTCCAACTCGCGTTCAGCGTGTTCGATCCGAACCCGATCACGGACCTCCTCGAAGGCGTCATCGCGTTCCTCCCCAACCTGTTCGTGGCGGTCGTCATCGTGGTGATCACCGCGGCCATCGCCACGGGAGCGAAGACGATCATCGAGTCGATGCTCGGCGGGATGAGCTATGGCCCAACGCTCGCCACGATCGCCGCGTTCGCGATCTGGTTCATCGGGATCGCCGCAGCGCTGAATCAGATCGAGGTGGCACCCGCGATCGTGAACGGGTTGTTCTACGCGGTGCTCGCCCTGGTGGTGGGAGTCGGCATCGTCGCCATCGGCGGAGGTGGGATCGCTCCGATGCGCGAGCGGTGGCAGCGAGCGCTCATCCGGCTGGACGCTGAGGGGCCACGCCTGAAGCAGCAGGCTTCGGGCGGGACCGAAGTGGTTCGAGAGAAGATGGATGAGGTGCGGCGAGAGGTCAGCGATGCTCGCAGCGAGGAGACGACCTCACCCACCGATACCCGGACCCTCTGACGCGATCGTTCCATGGGGAGGCGGGTGTGAAGCCCGCCTCCCTTCCATTTCAGGTGATCTCCTCACCTGAGAGTGAGGTCTCCGATGCCACTTCGGCGGCCCGCCGACGTGGCCACGTGGGGTCGTCTGCATGTCGGCCATCGAGGGCGTGATGGACGATCACCTTGCCCTGGAAGAAGAACTCGGTGTGAGGACCGCACACGCACGAGTCCTGGACCTCTTCGTGATCGCACCAATCGTCGAGCGGGACGACGTGGAAGGTTTCCCCCATGCATCTTCACATCGGCCGCAGGGGGCTCCCCTGTAGCCGGTGATCGCGATGGTCCGCGCACCTTCGACCGGTATCGCCCGGCCGCTACTTGTCGTGCTTGACCTCGACGCCGCCGAGGATGGCGAGGGCGTCGACGCGGAGTCGGGGTGCGTCGTCGGGGAGTGAGGATCCCTCAGCGAGATTGCTGACGCCTCCGAGGATCGGCGTTCCTCGGACGGTAACCCGCCAGTCACGAGGGATGATCAGGTCCACGCCCCCCATGATCGCGGTGGCATCGACCTCCGCCCCGTCTGCCGCGAGCGTGGCGTGGCGCATGTCCAGCTCCACGCCTCCCATGATCGCCGTGAGGACCGCCCCGCGGAAGGCGTTCGACTGCGTCGCGAGCTCCGAGCCGCTGAGGAACGCGGTCGTGCGGACCAGGTCCTGATCGTGACCCTCACCGAGGACGAGGTGGTCCCCACGTCTGCTGTTGCGGACCAAGACCGTCACTCCGAACGCGATGAGCGCGGCAGGCCAGATCACGTTCCAGGCCGACGTGTCGAGCACGTCGTTCGTGACGAGAAGGAGAAGCACGCCGACCGCGACGAGCAGCACCGGTCCCAGGAGCGAGACCGGTCGCTCGGCGAGGGTCACCAGCCCGAAGGCGACGATGGAGGCCGGCCACCAATCGCCGATCACCTGCCCGGCGTCGAGGACGTCGGCGCGATCGAGCAGGAAGAGGGCGCCGATCGCGATCAGGGTCGCGCCCATGACCACCCGATCCCATCTCATGGCGGAAGCGTCTCCGCTGGGATCGACCCGGTCAAATCGCGCTCGACGTGCACCGCGCTCCGAACGAGCGCGCATGAGGAGGTCAGACCAGAGTTGGCGGTCGCGCCGAGCGTGCCGACACCCGGACCGAGCACCATCCGATCTTTCAGCTCGCCACCCCACCGGTCGCCCTGCCGACGTACACCCACACTGTCTCGGCCGCTTCGTCCACGTCGACAGCCAGCACCTCAGCTCCGATCGGGAACCTGCGCACGTCCAGCGTCAGCGCGTCCACCCGAAAGAGGGAACCTCCTCGATCGCTGATCCAAACAGCACCGAGCCCGACCGCGATGTCGGTGGGATCGTCCCCGACACGGGTTGGCTGGCCTGCTGTTTGCGGGATGGCGGCGAACCGCATGACGGTGCCCGCCTCCTTG
This sequence comes from uncultured bacterium, assembly GCA_965994715.1. Lineage (GTDB taxonomy): Bacteria > Actinomycetota > UBA4738 > UBA4738 > HRBIN12 > JAJNBA01. The sequence goes on from CBHFMJ010000131.1 coordinate 6,860, forward strand.
TCGAGGATCAATACGCCGTCCTGAGAGCCCTCGATCTGGTCCTTGTTTCCGTTGTTCTGGATCGGGTCACCCGTCGGCCGAAGAGACTCAAGGTCCACCTGCGTCAGTTCATCGTGCACGGTGTCGGCGACCCAGAGGGCGTTGCTGGTGACGGCGATCTTGTCCACGTGGAGGCCGCCCGTATCGGCCTCTG
>CBHFMJ010000132.1:0-7006 GCA_965994715.1 uncultured bacterium
CGAGGTGTGGGTTCGAGATCTGAGTCCCTGTTCGCGCGGACCACAAGTGTTCATCCCGTACCGGTAAGCTCCCCGGCTACGCGTCTCGAGGGGGAGTCAGGATGCTCACGGAAACCCGGACGGCAGCCGCACGCGCGGTCGATCTCCGGAAGGTCTACGGCGAGGGGACGGCCGCCGTCGAAGCGCTCCGAGGGGTCTCCGTAGAGTTCGCCGCCGGGGAGTACACCGCGATCATGGGCGCCTCCGGTTCCGGCAAGTCCACCCTGTTGCATTGCATGGCGGGGCTCGACAAGCCGACGTCGGGCACCGTCTGGATCGGCGATCAGGACCTCACGCACCTCAAGGATCACGACCTCACGGAGATCCGGCGCGATCGCGTGGGCTTCGTCTTCCAGGCGTTCAACCTGGTGCCGACGCTCACGGCGGCGGAGAACATCACGCTTCCTACCGCGATCGCCGGTCGGGACGTCGACCGGGCGCGCTTCGACGAGGTCGTCGACACGATCGGGCTGCGCGACCGACTGACGCACCTCCCCTCCGAGCTCTCCGGCGGGCAGCAGCAACGCGTCGCGGCGGCGCGAGCCCTCGTCTCGCGCCCGGAGATCGTCTTCGCGGACGAGCCGACCGGGAACCTCGACTCCCGTGCGTCCCAGGAGCTGCTCACGTTCCTCAAGGCCGCCGTGACCGAGCACGGACAGACGATCGTGGTGGTCACGCACGATCCTGTCGGTGCGAGCTACGCGAACCGGATCGTGTTCCTCGCCGACGGTCAGGTCGTCGACGAGATGCGCGACCCGACCGCGGAGCGCGTCCTCGACCGGATGAAGTTGCTGGAGGCGTGAGGTGCGTTCGACGGTGAGGAAGCACTGAGATGTGGCGAGCCGCGCTGAAGAGCGTGCTCGCGAGGAAGCTCCGGCTCGTCCTGACGGCGTTGGCCATCGTGCTCGGGGTCGGGTTCGTCTCGGGAACGCTCGTGCTCACCGACACCGCGTTGTCCGCATTCGACGATCTCTTCGGCGACATCTTCGCGAAGACCGACGTCGTCGTGCAGGCGGAGAACGCGTTCCAGGACATCGCCGCCGGCGGTGGGGGAGGAGGAGGCCAGGAGCGGAACCCGATCCCGGAGGAGGTCCTGGGAGATGTCCAGGCGCTGCCGGGTGTGGCCGCGGCGGACGGCAGCGTGGGCGGATTCGCGCAGGTGATCGACCCCCAGACCGACGAGGTGATCTCGAGCGGCGGCGCACCGACGATCGGAAGCTCGTGGGATCCGGACGTCACGCCGTTCGAGCTCACGGGGGAGCCGCCGCAGGCCGAGAACGAGGTCGTGATCGACGCGGACACCGTCGATGAGGCGGGTCTGGAGATCGGTGACGACGTCCGGATCGTCACACCGCTCGGCGTCGATCCGTACCGACTCACCGGCGTGATCTCCCTGCCGTCCGCCACGACGATCGGCGGCGCCACAGTCGCGTCGTTCGAGCTCGAGACCGCGCAACGCCTCTTCGACCGCGAGGGAACCTACGATCAGATCTACATCGTCGCAGGGGAGGGCGCGTCGGCGGCGTCGGTCGCCGCGCAGGTCCAGGAGGTGCTTCCCTCCGGCTTCCAGGCGATCACGGCGACGGATGCCGCAGCGGAGCAGACGGATCAGGTTCGCGAGGGCTTGGGGTTCCTCCGCACGGCGCTGCTCGTCTTCGCCTTCGTCGCGTTGTTCGTCGGGGCCTTCGTGATCTTCAACACGTTCAACATCGTGGTGACGCAGCGGACCCGTGAGATGGGACTCCTCCGGGCGCTGGGGGCCAGCCGCGGGCAGGTGTTCACCTCCGTGATCATCGAGTCGCTGGTGATCGGGCTCCTGGGCTCCGCCCTCGGGCTCGCCGCGGGGATCGGGCTCGCGGTCCTGCTCAAGCAGGGCCTCGAGCTGATCGGGCTGGAGCTGCCACCGACCCCGCTCGCGATCCGACCGACCACCATCATCGCCGCGCTCGTCCTCGGGACCGTCGTGACCGTCGTGGCGTCGGTGTTCCCGGCGCGTCGCGCCTCCCGTGTCGCACCGATCGAGGCGCTGCGCGAGGGGACCGTCGCTCCGACCGCGTCGCTCCGCCGTCGAGCGATCGTGGGTGGACTGCTCACGACGGCCGGTGTCGGGGCGATCGCCGCGGGGTTGTTCGGGGACGTGCCGCAGCCCGCCGCGATCGTCGGGCTCGGGGCCCAGTTCACCTTCATCGGGATCGCGGTGCTGTCCCCGTTCGTGGCGAGGCCGCTCGCGACCGCGATCGGAGGTCCCGCGCGGCGCCTCGGGATGACCGGGCGCCTCGGGCAAGAGAACGCCAAGCGCAACCCACGCCGGACCGCGTCCACGGCCGCGGCACTGATGATCGGCCTCGGTCTGGTCGTGTTCGTGTCCGTCTTCATGACGACGCTGAAGGCGTCGGCGTCCGACACGCTCGACGAGACCCTGCGCGCGGACTTCATCCTCAGCTCCTCCGGGTTCCAGCCCTTCAGCCCGGGGATCGCCGACGCGCTGTCGCAGCGCGACGAGTTCGCCGCCGTGTCGCCCTTCCGGCAGGCCGGTGTGAAGATCGGTGGGGGGCTGACCTTCATCTCCGGTGTGGACGAGACAACCGTCGACGACGTGGTGAGCGTGCCGATGGAGGCCGGGACAACGGCGGCGCTGATCGAGCCGGGGACGATCCTGATCTACAAGGGTCCCGCGCAGGCTCGTGACCTGGGGATCGGAGACGAGCTCCCGGTGGCGTTCGCTCGGACGGGAACGAAGCAGCTGAGGATCGTCGGCATCTACACGGACAACCGATTGCTCGGCGACTACACCGTCTCGCTGGAGGAGTACCAGGCCAACGTCGCGGAGCAGTTGGACTACCTGGTGTTCGTCCGGCGGGCGGACGGCGTCTCCCTCGAGCAGGCGAGAGCCGCCCTCGAAGAGGTCGCGGGTGAGTTCCCCAACGTCGAGATCAACGATCAAGCGCAGTTCAAGGAGGAGCAGGATCGCTTGATCGATCAGGTCTTCGGGATCGTCCTGGTGCTCCTCGTCTTGTCGGTCATCATCTCCGCCTTCGGGATCGCGAACACCCTGGCGCTGTCGATCTACGAGCGGGTCCGCGAGCTCGGCCTCCTCCGCGCCGTCGGCATGCAGCGGACGCAGATCGGCTGGATGATCGTGATCGAGGCGGTGATCGTGTCCCTGCTGGGCGCCGTGCTCGGGATCGCGATCGGGCTCCTCTTCGGCTGGGCGATGCAGCAAGCGCTCGCAGACCTCGGCGTGTCGCGACTCGCGGTCCCATGGGGCCTCCTGGTCGTCTTCGCGGTTATCGCCGGCCTGCTCGGGCTCTTCGCGTCGATCGCACCGGCGATCCGGGCGTCGCGGATCAAGGTCCTGGAAGCGATCTCGTACGAGTAGCGTCCGTCGGAGGCGCGGAGGCTCGCCGATATCATGGCGCTCGTGCCTCGACTGAGCCTGCCGGACGGTACCCACGTCGAGCTCCCCGAGGGGGAGCCGGTCGGCGCCGTGCTGGCTCCGGACGCGCTCGCGGCGCGGGTGGACGGCACCCTGCGGGATCTCTCGTTCGTGCCGGCCGGCGACGCGTCGGTGGAACCGGTTGCGCCGGGCTCGGATGACGCGCTCCACATCCTCCGGCACTCCACCGCCCACGTCTTGGCACAGGCGGTGTGCCGGCTGCAACCGGGAGCGAGGTACGCGATCGGCCCGCCGATCCAGGACGGCTTCTACTACGACTTCGATCTGCCCACCGCGATCGGCGAAGGCGACCTACCCGCGATCGAGGCAGAGATGCGCGCGATCGTGGAGGACGATCAGCCGTTCCTCCGCGAAGAGGTCTCGCGCGAGGACGCGATCGCCCGACTCGAGGGCCAGCCGTTCAAGCGTGAGATCATCGAGTCGATCGGTTCGGCCGAAGGCGAGGTGGCGACGGGCGACGTCGTGTCGCTGTACCGCAACGACGGGTGGGTGGACCTGTGCGAAGGCCCCCACGTCCCCTCGACCGCCCGCCTCGGCGCGTTCACGCTGACCTCGACCGCCGGCGCCTACTGGCGAGGGCTCGAGACCAACCCGATGCTCACCCGGATCTACGGGACGGCCTGGGCGACCCGGGAGGACCTCGAGGCGCACCTGTCCCGGCTGGAGCAAGCCGAGAAGCGCGATCACCGACGCCTCGGTCGCGAGCTGGATCTGTTCTCGAGCCCCGACGAGCTCGGTCCGGGCCTGTGGATCTGGCATCCCCGCGGCGGCATCTTCCGGAAGCAGCTCGAGGACTGGGTCCGGGACCTCCACGTCGAGCGGGGGTACGACCTCATCGTCACGCCGCACATCGCGCGGTCCGTGCTGTGGGAGACGAGCGGCCATCTCGAGAAGTACCGGGAGAACATGTATCCCCCCATGGAGGCGGACACCGGCGACTACTACGTCAAGCCGATGAACTGCCCGTTCCACGTGCTCGTCTACAAGTCACAGGTGCGGAGCTACCGCGACCTTCCGATGCGACTGTCGGAGCTCGGCACGATCTATCGCCACGAGAAGGCCGGCACGCTCCACGGGCTGCTCCGGATCCGCGGGGGGACCCAGGACGACTCGCACATCATCTGCACGCCCGAGCAGCTCATCGACGAGATCCTCGCGGTCTTCGACCTCACGCTCGAGATCCACCGGACCTTCGGCTTCACCGACCCCGTGGTCGAGCTCTCGACGCTGCCGACCGCTCAGTCGATCGTGGAGGCCGAGACGGCCGAACGCGCCACCGAGGCACTGACGCTGGCGCTCGAGAAGAGCGGGCTCGAGTACCGCGTCGCCGAGGGCGAGGGCGCGTTCTACGGACCGAAGGTGGACTTCCACTTCCGCGACGCGCTCGGGCGCTTGTGGCAGCTCACGACCGTCCAGTGCGACTTCGCCCTCCCCGAGCGCTTCGACATGGAGTACACGGGCGACGACAACCAGCGGCACCGTCCGGTGATGATCCACCGGGCGATCCTCGGGACGCTGGAGCGGTTCAGCGCGGTTCTGATCGAGCACTACGGCGGCGCGTTCCCGCTGTGGCTCGCGCCGGAGCAGCTCCGCCTGGTCCCGGTGGCCGACCGGCACGTGCCCAACTGCATGGAGCTCGCCGCCACGGCGCGAGCATCAGGCCTCCGGGTGCACGTCGACGAGACGAAGGAAACCGTGGGCAAGAAGATCCGCGCGGCCCAGCTGATGAAGTCGCCGTACGTGGTGGTCGTGGGCGATCGGGATCTGGATGCGGGGACGTTCACCGTCCGGGACCGATCGGGGGAGGAGCATCAGGGCGTGCCGTTCGATCGGATCGTGTCGAAGCTCGCCGAGGAAGCCCGGACGCGTGCGCTCGAACAGAGCGCCTTCTAGACCGTTATGGGGCACCTGTGGAGTCCATGGCGCATGGAGTACATCCAGGCCGTCAAGGACGACGAGGGCGAAGGGTGCGTGCTCTGTCGGATCCGCGACGGGGAGGAGCCCGAGCGCGTCCTCGCGCGGTCGGAGATCGGCTATGTCGTCCTCAACAAGTACCCCTTCAACCCGGGTCACGTGATGGTCGTGCCGAACCGTCACGATGGCAGCTTCGAAGCGCTCGGCGACGACGAGCTGCTCGATCTGCAACGCCTCATCCGGAGGTCCGTCTCGGCGCTCCGCGAGGAGATGGCCCCCCACGGCTTCAACGTCGGCGCGAACATCGGTCGCATCGCCGGGGCGGGGATGCCGGAACATCTCCATTGGCACGTGGTCCCTCGATGGAGCGGAGACACGAACTTCATGCCGGTCGTGGGGCAGACGCGGGTGATGCCGGAACTGCTGGAGGAGACCGCGGCTCGATTGACCCCGCGGTTCGTGGATGGTTGAGTCCCGGTATCGCATCTCTGCAGCTCATATCTTCACTCAGACGATATGAAGCGTCTATCTTTACTTTCAGTAGCTGAAGACATACACTTCACACCATGGGATCGGTTGGAGCCGAACGGCTCGTCGCGGTGCTCGGCGACGTCGTCGCTTCGCGCCGTCATCCAGATCGCGAGCGACGGTTGACGGCGGTCGGAAGCGCGTTGGACATGGCGAACGGCAGGGTCGGGGCGATACAGCCGCTCACGCCGACGATCGGCGATGAGTTCCAGGGCCTGTACGGAGACCTCGTGTCGGCGCTCGATGCGACGCTTGTCGTGCGGCTCGCCCTCCTCGGTGAAGTCGATGTCCGGTTCGGGATCGGGTCCGGCGAGCTGCTGGGGTACGAGGCGTCGCGGGCCCCGTTCGAGCAAGACGGTCCGGCTTGGTGGGCGGCGCGGGAGGCGGTCGACATGGTTCGTGATCTGGAGCAGCGGCGGGAACGGCCGCGCGGGCTGCGGACCCGTTGGATCGACGAGGGGGCCGACGGGTCGCCACCGGTCGGAGCCGTCAATGCGTTCCTGCACTGCCGGGACGAGCTGGTCACGGCGATGGATCCGCGAGACGCCGACATCATGCTCGGATTGCTCGTCCACGAGCCGCTGGCCTCGATCGCGGAGCGCTTGGACGTGAGCGTCTCGGCCGTCTCCCAGCGCGCGATCCGCGGTGGTCTGTACGCGATCCGAGAGGCGCACGAGGAACTGCGGGAGGCCGTCGCGTGATCGCGGTCGGTATCTGGTTGCTGTCGGTGGGTCTGGCGGACCTCGTCGCCGGACTCTCGGGCGAGCCGAAGGACGGTGCGAGGACGGCCGGAGCGATCGTGACCGGCGTCGTAGCGCCGGCGATCCTGTGCGAGATCGCCGACGCGGATGTCGGCACGCTCGTCATGCTGACCCTCCTGACCGGCGCCACCACGGCCGTGTGGATCGTCATCCGCCGGGACGCGCCCCGCATGAGCGCGGTCCGTGCACTCGCCGCGCTGCTGTTCCTCCTGGCGGCCTTCGCGATCGTCTCGGCGATCGGGAGCGAGCCCGTCTCCACGTTCGCGACCGGCTCGCTCATCGAGCGCGCCGTCGGTCGGTCTCCGTT
>CBHFMJ010000133.1:0-6966 GCA_965994715.1 uncultured bacterium
TTCTTCTCCGGCTTCTCGGCGACCACGGCCTCCGTGGTGAGGAACAGCGCCGCGATGCTGGCGGCGTTCTGCAGCGCCGAGCGCGTCACCTTGGCGGGGTCGACGACGCCGAACTTGTACATGTCGCCGTACTCGCCGGTGGCCGCGTTCAGGCCCTGGCCGGGGTCCAACGAGCGGACCTTCTCGATCACCACGCCGCCCTCGAGGCCGGCGTTGTGGGCGATCTGCTTCACCGGCTCCTCGAGCGCCCTGCGGACGATCGTCGCGCCGGTGAGCTCGTCACCCTCGAGGTCCACCTTGTCCAGCGCGGTCTGGGCGTTCAGGAGCGCGACGCCGCCGCCGGCGACGATGCCCTCCTCGACCGCGGCCTTCGTGGACTGCACGGCGTCCTCGATGCGGTGCTTCTTCTCCTTGAGCTCCACCTCGGTGGCCGCGCCGACCTTGATCACCGCGACGCCGCCGGAGAGCTTGGCGAGGCGCTCCTGCAGCTTCTCGCGGTCGTAGTCCGAGTCCGTCTTCTCGATCTCGGACTTGATCTGGTTGATGCGGCCCTTGATGTCCTCGTCCTTGCCGCCACCCTCGACGATCGTCGTCTCGTCCTTCGTGACGACGATCTTCCGAGCGGTGCCCAGGAGGTCCAGGGTCGCGTTCTCGAGCTTCAGGCCGACCTCCTCGGAGATCACCTGACCACCCGTGAGGATCGCGATGTCCTGCAACATCGCCTTGCGACGGTCACCGAACCCTGGCGCCTTCACGGCCGCGGACCGGAACGTCCCGCGGACCTTGTTAACGACCAGCGTGGCGAGGGCCTCGCCCTCGACGTCCTCGGCGATCACGACGATCGGCTTGCCGGTCTGCATGACCTTCTCCAGCACGGGCAGCAGATCCTTCACCGCGGAGACCTTGGAGTTCGCGATCAGGATGTACGGCTCCTCGAAGACCGCCTCCATCCGCTCCGGGTCGGTGATGAAGTACATCGAGGTGTAGCCCTTGTCGAAGCGCATGCCCTCGGTGAACTCGAGCTCCATGCCGAAGGTGTTCGACTCCTCGACCGTGATGACCCCGTCCTTGCCGACCTTGTCGACGGCCTCGGCGATCTTCTCGCCGATCTCGGGGTCGGCCGCGGAGATCGCGCCCACGTGCGCGATGTCGTCCTTCGAGTCGACCTCCTTCGCGGAGTTCTTGATGGCCTCGACGGCGAGGTCGACGGCCTTCTCGATGCCGCGCTTGATCGACATCGGGTTGGCGCCGGCCGCGACGTTGCGCAGTCCTTCCTTCACGATCGACTGCGCGAGGACCGTGGCGGTCGTTGTGCCGTCGCCGGCGACGTCGTCGGTCTTCTTCGCCACTTCCTTCACGAGCTCGGCGCCGACCTTCTCCAGCGCGTCCTCGAGCTCGATCTCCTTCGCGATGGACACGCCGTCGTTCGTGATCGTCGGCGCGCCCCACTTCTTCTCGAGGACGACGTTGCGGCCCTTCGGGCCCAGCGTGATCTTCACGGCGTTCGCCAGTTGATCCATGCCCCGCTCGAGCGCGCGGCGGGCGTCCTCGTCGAAGCTGATGATCTTGGGAGCCATCCCCTCGACCTCCTTCTCCCTGGTCGGCTTCCTGGTCTCGGTCCCTCGTCCCGGAGCCGGCGTCATCGACGCGTTCCCAGGCAGGGCTTCCGACTGCTAGCACTCGGGAGACCCGAGTGCTAAGGATTCTAGGGGCCTCGCCGTGCGAGTGGCAAACGGGTTAGGGGCCGCCTGCGTGGCCGCACGGCGTGTGGGGCCTATCCTCAGCGCCGTGAGCACGCGCCCCGGCTGGACCCTCCGCTTCACCCATCCGTCGATCGAACAGGTGGCGTGGGCCGCGTCGGCGCCGGACCGGGCGGCGGCGGTCACCACGGAGGACGGCAGCACGCAGGCCTGGGCGTGGGACGTACGAGCGGACGAGCGCCGGCGTGTGTCAACCGGCGGCGTCGGCGCCGAGGAGGCGCACATCCTGCCGGACGGCTCCGGCGTGGTCTGGTGGTACGACGAGATCGGGAACGAGCGCGGCAGATGGATGCTCACGCCCTTCGAGGGCGGGAACGCGCGGCCGCTCTTCCGCGGGTTCCACGACGAGTGGATGATGGGTCTGTCCCTGATCGACGGCGGGATGGCCGCCGGCTTCGCGACCGACGAGGACTACCGCGTGTTCGTCGCGATGGGTTCGGAAGTCCCCCGCCAGATCTACCGGAACCCGGAGCCCGCAGGCGTGGGCCGCGAATGGCCGCAAGGAGGCGGCGGGCTCTCTCCCGACGGCGCCCTCGTCTGCATCCACCACTCCGAGAACGGGGACATCGACCGGCAGGCGCTCCGCGTCCTGGACTCCCGCTCCGGCGAGTCCGCGGGCGACCAGGTCGACCCGGAGCTGCGGATGGAGGCGGTGGCCTGGTCACCCGCCGCGAGCGCCCGGCGGCTCCTCTTCACGCAGGAGCGCTCGGGGATCGAGCGCCCCGGTATCTGGGACCTCAACACGCGGGATCGGCTCGACCTCGAGCTGTCCGACGTGACCGGTCCGGTGATCCCCCTGGGATGGACGCTCGACGGATCTCACATCCTCGCGCACAACGACCCGGGGGAGGGCATGAACCGGCTCCTCACGATCGACCTCGTCGGCGGATCGGTCGAGGAGACGGTGCGACAGGAGGGGACGATCTACGAGGCCGGCTTCCGCTCGGGCGGCGATCTCTGGTACCGGGGCGACTCGAGCGTCGTGCCTCCGTCCGTCCGGGATGCCACCGGAGCCACGGTCCTCGAGCTGCCGGTCGACCCTCCGCCGCCGGGAACGAGGAGCCGCTGGCTGACCTGGAGCAACCCGTCGGGCGACCTGATCACCGGCTTCCTGACCATCCCGTCGGGCTCCGGGCCGTTCCCGACGATCGCGTCGATCCACGGCGGGCCCGAGTGGCACCACACGGATCTGTGGGATCCGGGGCTCCAGGCGTTCGTCGACGAGGGGTTCGCGGTCCTGCAGGTCAACTACCGAGGGTCGACCGGACGAGGCAAGGCCTTCCGGGAGGAGCTGAAAGGGAACATCGGGTTCCCGGAGACCGAGGACATCGTGGCGGGCGTCGATCACGTGGTGGCCGAGGGCCTCGCCGACCCGCGGGCGCTGTTCCTCGAAGGCTGGTCGTGGGGCGGGTACCTGACGACGCTGATCGCGGGGCTCCACCCGGACCGATGGCGCGCGGCGTGCGCGGGGATCCCGGTTGGCGACTACGTCGCCGCCCACTACGAGAGCGCCCCGACCCTCCGCGCGTGGGACGTGGCCACCATGGGAGGGTCCCCGATGGATCTCCCGGACCTCTACCGCGAGCGGAACCCGATGACGTACGTGGACCGGGTCCGGGCGCCGATGCTGCTGATCGCCGGCGAGCACGACAGCCGCTGCCCACTCGGCCAGGTGATGGTCTACGCCCATGCTCTGCGCGCTCGAGGGCACGAGGTGGACGTGCACCTGTACGGCGGCGGGCACCACGCGCTGCAGGTGGAAGAGAAGATCGCCCATGCCGCACGGACGATCGACTTCTTCCGGCGCCACCTCGCCGGGTAGACCGGTTCATCCTTCGGCGGGGGCGCTCTCCGACATCTCGCGGATCTGCTCCACGATCTCCGCGTTCGCCAGCGTCGTCACATCGCCCAGCTCGCGCCCGTGGGCGACGTCGCGGAGCAACCGGCGCATGATCTTCCCGGACCGGGTCTTCGGAAGATCTGCGGTGAAGATGATCCCGTGCGGTCGCGCGATCTTGCCGATCTTGGTGGCGACGTGCTCGCGCAGCTCCGCCGCCATCGCATCGTCGCCTACGTGGCCGCTCTTCAAGGTGACGAAGGCGACGATCGCCTCGCCGACCAGGTTGTCCGGTCTCGACACCACCGCGGCCTCCGCGACCTTCTCGTCGTCCACCAGCGCCGACTCGATCTCGAACGTCGAGAGCCGGTGTCCGGCGACGTTCATGACGTCGTCGATCCTGCCGAGGAGCCAGAGGTACCCGTCCTCGTCCCGCTTGGCGCCGTCACCCGCGACGTAGACCTCGGGGCCGAACTTCGAGAAGTACGTCTCGACGTACCGGTCGGTGTCACCCCAGATCGTGCGCGAGATCGCGGGCCACGGTCGGGTGAGGACGAGGTAGCCGCCGCCGAGCGGGACGCTGTCGCCCTGTTCATCGACGATGTCCGCCTGGATCCCCGGGAACGGGATGGTGGCCGAGCCCGGCTTGAGGTCGGTGATGCCCGGAAGCGGTGTGATGAGGATCGCTCCGGTCTCGGTCTGCCACCACGTGTCCACGACCGGCGCGCGTTCGCCCCCGATCACCTTCCAGTACCAGACCCAGGCCTCGGGGTTGATCGGCTCACCCACCGACCCGAGCAGACGGATCGAGGAGAGGTCGTGCCTCTCCGGGAACTCCGTCCCCCATCGCATGAACGCCCGGATCGCGGTCGGTGCCGTGTACAGGATGGTGGCCCCGTACGTCTCCACGATCGACCACCATCGATCCTTGTCCGGCCAGTCCGGGGCGCCCTCGTACATGATCCCCGTCGTGTGGTTCGCGAGCGGCCCGTAGACGATGTAGGAGTGCCCGGTGACCCAGCCGCAGTCCGCGGCGCACCAGAAGACGTCGTCGTCCTTGATGTCGAAGATCATCCGGTGCGTCGCCGCGACCTGGGTCAGATACCCGCCGGTCGTGTGCGTGATCCCCTTCGGCTTCCCGGTGGTGCCGCTCGTGTAGAGGAGATAGAGGATGTCCTCCGCGTCCATCTCCTCCGGCACGCATTCCGTCGACTGCTCCCCGACGAGTTCGTGGTACCAGATGTCTCTGCCCGGCGTGAACGCGTGCTCGTTCTCGCACCGTCGGAGCGTGATCACCTTCTCGATGCTCGGACACTCCGCGACCGCTTCGTCCGCGTTCGCCTTCAGCGGGACGATCTGTCCGCGGCGCCAGGCGCCGTCGGCGGTGATGAGCACCTTGGCCTCGGCATCGTTGATCCTGTCGCGGAGGGAATCCGCGCTGAAACCGCCGAACACGACCGAGTGCGGGGCCCCGATCCGCGCACACGCGAGCATCGCGATCGGCAGCTCGGGCACCATCCCCAGGTAGATGTTCACGCGATCGCCCTTGCGCACGCCGAGGGAGCGCAGACCGTTGGCGAGTCGGCAGACCTCGTCCAGGAGCTGGCGGTAGGTCAGCGTCCGCGTATCTCCCGGCTCCCCCTCCCAGTGGTAGGCGACCTTCTCGCCGCCACCGGAGGCGACGTGTCGGTCGAGGCAGTTCACCGACGCGTTCAAGGTGCCCCCCACGAACCACTTCACGAACGGGGGCGTCCACTCCATCACGGTGTCCCAGGGACGGCTCCACTCCAACCGGCCCGCCTGCTCGGCCCAGAACGCCTCGGGATCCTCGGCGGCACGCTCGTAGATCGCTGGATCGCTCACGACGGCCCCCTCGGCGAAGCTCGAAGGGGGCGGGAAGACCCGTTCCTCCTGGAGGAGCGCGTCGATGTGCGGCTGCGCGTCGGTCACCCTGATCCCTCCCTGCCCGGCTCGTGCTCTCTCGTGAGGGCGTGGACCGTCCATCGTACGGGAGGCCCCGGGGTGACGTGTGAGGGCTTGGGTGCTTGCATAGGTGGGAGGACAGAGCCACCATCGTGCTCAGAGCCGCCCATCGAGGCGGCTCGGAGCGTGATGGGGGAAGGGAGGCATGGAGTGGCTCAGTACGAAGCGTATTGCGTGAAGTGCAAGGCGAAGCGTGAGTTCGAGGGGACGGTCGTCACCCTCAAGAACGGGCGCAACGCCGCATCAGGCACGTGTCCCGTCTGCGGGACCAAGGTCATGCGGATCCTCGGCAAGGCGGACGTGGCCGCGTCCTAGGGACGAGACAGGAGCTGCTCGGGGCTGACCAACACGAGCCCCGGGGACATCGAACGGTGGCGGGCCGCGAGGTCCGCCACCGTCGTCTCTGCGAACACCGCCTGCACGGCCCTGGCAACGTCAGCCCAGAAGCCTTGCAGCCCACACTGTGAGTCCTGGAAGCACGTGTGATCCGACGGCTCCAGGCAGAACATGGGGAAGATCTGCCCCTCGATCGCATCGGCGATCTCCGCCACGGTGACCTCATCGGGCGACCGTGCCAGCCGGCATCCGCCGCCGCCGCCGCGGAAGCTCTCGACGAGCCCCGCCTTGGAGAGCGCGCCCAGCTGCTGCTCGAGGAACCGGAGGGGGATCTGCTGCCGGGCGGCGATCTCGCGGGCCGGCACGAGCACCCCCGCATGGCTGGCATCGGCGAGCTCGATCATGGCGCGCATCGCGTATTCGAGCTTCTGGGAGACCTTCAGCACGGGGCACGTCCTTCGGACTCTTCGGTCGCCTTCGAGCGTAGGAGGGCCTTCCGGCCCCGTCAACGCCCCCTGCGCCTCGGAACCCCGGATTCCGGGTATCCAGCTCACCCGTCCTCCGTTCCGATGATTCGACTGATGTAGGTTCCACGGGGCTCCCCCGGAAGGAGGACAGCGTTCAGATGGGTCGAGTACTGGTCGTCGACGATGAGCCTGACGTCTTGCTGCTCTGCCGCCTGAACCTGCAGCAGCGGGGCCACGAGCTGCTGGAAGCCGCGGACGGGAGCACCGCCCTGGAGATCGCCCGTGAGCTGCACCCGGACGTGATCGTGCTCGACCTGATGCTGCCGGGGATCTCCGGCTACGACGTCCTGGAGGCGCTGCAGCGCGATCCGGAGACCACCAACATCCCGGTCCTGGTCCTCACCGCGAAGTCCCTCCGAGCCGATCGAGAGCGTTCGCACGGCCTGGGCGCGTCCGCGTTCCTCACGAAGCCGTTCCTGCCGAACGAGCTCTGCGAGATGGTGGATTCGCTCGTGGCTCCGCGCCACGGAGCGTGACCCCTCAGATCTCTCCGGCTTGGTCTTCTCCGAGAACGACGACGACA
>CBHFMJ010000134.1:0-6960 GCA_965994715.1 uncultured bacterium
CCAAGGCCTTCCGCAGCGGCGTGCAACCCGTCGAGATCGCGAAGCTGATCATGCGGGAGATGGAGGCCGGCCGGAGCGTCGGCGTCTCGGAGGTCTGGGCCCCGAACCACTTCGAGCTCTCCCTCTCCCCCGAGGACGCGACGCGCTACGAGCAGGCCGAGGACGCGATCGCCTCCGAGCTGCGCCGGGTCGTCCGTGAGTCGGCCGCCGAGCACGGCTGGGGCCTCGTCGGGCCGCCCGAGGTGACTTTCCTCGTGGACGAGAAGCTGAAGCGCGGCGACCTGACATGCATGGCGGCGCTGGTGGAGGGCGAGGACGGAGGCGGTGCCGAGGGAGGCCATGCATCCGTGGTCGTCCGCGAGGACGGAGGCGAGCGGATGGTCGCGCTCTCGTCCGACACCGTGACGATCGGAAGACTCGCCGACTGCGACGTGGTGCTCAAGGACAAGGGCGCGTCCCGCAAGCACGCTCAGTTGAAGCGGCGCGACGGCACGTGGACGCTCACGGACCTCGGATCGACGAACGGGACCCGCTTGAACGGCCAGACGGTCCAGTCCCGCGAGCTCTCCGACGGCGACACGATCACGATCGGCACGACCGTGATCGTGTTCCGGAGAGACTGACGTGTCACCCGCCGCCGGCATGCTGGCTGATACGATCACGCCGTTCGCGCTGTCGGCGCTGAAGTACGGCCTGTTCGCGCTCCTGTTCCTGTTCATCTGGCGCTCGATGCGCTGGGTCGTGCGCGGGCTGTCGGTCGCGGAGGCAGCGCCCGCCGCGGACCGGAGTGGTCGGCGGACGCGCGAACCGGGACCCACCCTGCCGCCGGGCTCGTCGACGTTGCTGGTGAAGGGTCAGTCCGACGCGAAGACCCGCACCGTGCGGCTCTCCGCGAGCATGACGATCGGTCGCGGCCCGGAATGCGAGCTTCGCGTCGAGGACACCTATGCGTCCCAGCAGCACGCCCGGCTCTTCGCGAAGAACAACTCGTGGTTCGTGGAGGATCTCGGGTCCACAAACGGAACGTTCGTGAACGACCAGAAGCTGGCCGCGCCGGCGATGTTGCAGCCGGGAGACAAGGTGCGCGTCGGCCAAACGATCATGGAGCTGCGCCGATGAGCCGCGGGTGCCATCCATCGCGGTGCCCGTCACCCGTCGGCACCAGGAACGAGCCGCCTCCGTGAGGATCGAGGTGGGGTCCGCGTTGGACATCGGCCGTGTCCGCGAGAAGAATGATGACTCGATACTGATCGACCCTCCCCTGTACATCGTGGCCGACGGTATGGGTGGACACAGGGGTGGAGACGTCGCGTCCCAGCTGGCGCTCGCGACGATCGAGGAGCTCGCCTCCGAAGGCCGGGGCACGCTCCTGGACCATGTCCGCGGGGCGAACCGCGCGGTCTGGGATCGGTCCATCGAGGACGAGCGTCTCTCCGGGATGGGGACGACGCTCACGGCCGCGCAGATCGACGGCGCCACCGCCCTGATCGCGCACGTCGGAGACTCGCGCGCCTACCTGCTCCGCGAGGGGAAGCTCCGCCAGCTCACGACCGACCACACGCTCGTGGGCCGGATGGTGAGGTCAGGCGAGATCACGGAGGAAGAGGCCGACGTGCACCCGCACAAGAATGTCCTCACCCGCTCGCTCGGGACCGACGAAGAGGTCGACGTCGACGAGGACACGATCGCGCTGCTCGACGGCGACCAACTGCTGCTCTGCAGCGATGGCCTCACCGGGATGGTGACGGAGGACCAGATCCAGGCGATCCTGGAGAACAGCGAGCAGCCCCAGCAGGCCGCGGACCGGCTCGTGAAAGCGGCGAACCGAGCCGGCGGGATCGACAACATCTCGGTCGTCGTGCTGGCGGCGGTCGGCGAGGGCGACGAGGCTCCCGCTCGGCCCAGCCGACGGGTCGCGGCACCCTCGCCGAGCACGGTTCGGCGCTGGGGACTCCGCGCCGGCCTCACCCTGTTGATCGCGCTGGTCGTGCTCTTCGGCATCCGATGGTGGGCGGACCGCCAGTGGTACGTCGGTCCGTCCGACGGGAGCGTCGCTGTCTTCCAGGGGATCCCCATCACGGTCCTCGGCTACGACCTCGGTCACGCCGTCGAGGTCCACGAGGATGTTCGAGCCGACCAGGTCCGGGACCTCGAGGCCTACGAGGATTTCGACGAAGGCATCCCGGTGGTGGATCGCGCCGACGGCGCGGAGTTGATCGCATCGATGGCGCAGGCAATCCGGGAGGCTCAGCAGTTCGAGCGCGAGGCGCAACAGGACCCGGGTGAGGGCGGGACCCCGTGAGCACGCTCCCCGCCCCGGCGTCGCGCCCGAAGACCGGTCTGCTACTCCTGCTCGTCTCCCTCGTGGCGTCGATCGCGGCCTACGGCATGGTCGGGCTCGGGCTGCGAGGTCGTGTCCCGAGCGACATCGTCGTGTACGGGCTCACCCTCGGCGGGGCGTACCTCTTGGCGTGGGGTGTCGTGCGATGGGTCGCACCCCGGGCGGATCCCGTGCTGCTCCCCATCGCGGGGATGCTGGGAGGGCTCGGCCTCGCGATGATCTATCGGCTGCTCCCCTCGGACGTCGCCGACGAGCAGGCGCTCTGGCTCCTGATCGGGCTGGCCGCGTTCGTGATCACCCTCCTGATCGTCCGGGACGACCGCGTCCTCGATGCCTACACCTACACGATCGGGCTGCTCGGCCTCTGCTTGCTGCTCCTGCCGATCGTGCCTGGGGTGGGGTTCGAGAGGAACGGAGCGCGCCTATGGGCCGACATCGGACCGATCACGTTCCAACCCGCCGAATTCGGGAGGATCCTGATCGTCATCTTCCTCGCTTCCTACCTCTCGGCGAAGCGCGAGCTGCTCGAGGCGGGCGTTGGACGGCTGGGACTTCCTCGAGCCAAGGACCTGGGCCCGCTGCTCCTCGCGTGGGGCGCCTCGCTTGCCGTGCTGTTCCTCGAGCGGGACCTCGGAGCCTCGATGCTCTTCTTCGGGATCTTCGTCGTCATGTTGTGGGTCGCGAGCGGGCGGGTCGGGTACCTCCTCGCCGGCGGGATCCTGTTCGCGGCCGGCGGTGCGATCGGGTACGTGGCGCTCGCCCACGTGCAGAACCGCGTGGCGTACTGGCTGCACGCGCTCGAACCCGCCACGGTGCACGACGTCGGCTACGGGCAGCTCGCGCAGAGCTGGTTCGCGCTCGCGTCCGGCGGTCTCGTGGGCACCGGCCTCGGTCGGGGATCACCCGACCTGATCCCGTTCCCCGCCAGCGACTTCATCCTGTCGGCGTTCGGCGAGGAGCTTGGGATGCTCGGGACGGCTGCGATCCTCCTTCTCTTCGTCGGACTGATCGGGCGAGGGCTCCGCATCGCGTTGGATCGGGTGGACGCCTTCGGGCGCCTCCTCGCGACCGGGCTCACCGTGACGATCGCGCTCCAGACGTTCACGATCGCGGCGGGCGTGACGCGATTGATCCCCCTCACGGGGGTGCCGCTCCCGCTCGTCTCGTACGGGGGGACGAGCCGTGTGGCGACCTTCATCATGATCGCCCTGCTGGTGCGGATCTCCGCCGGCCCGTGGCAGCCGGCGCCCAGGAGCCCCGCCTAGATGGAACGGCGCATCCGTCGCCTCGGGATCGCGCTCGTGGTCCTCTTCACCCTCGTCTTCGGGCAGCTCGCGTACGTGCAGGTCTTCGCGGCCGACGACATCAAGGCCAACCCCGCCAACTTCAGCCGTCAGCTGATCGCGGAGTACAACGTCGAGCGAGGCAAGATCATCACGACCGGCGGCCTGGTCATCGCGGAGAGCGTTCCGGCACCGGCAGGGTCGCGGTACCGCTTCGAGCGTCGCTACCCGCAGGGCGACCTCTACGGCTACATCACCGGCTACTACTCGAGGATCTACGGTCGTTCCGCGCTCGAAGAGTCGATGAACACCTACCTCTCGGGCGAGGCGCCCGAGCTCGCGATCTCCACGTTCACCGATCTGCTCCTCGGCAACGAGAAGCGAGGCGCGAACGTCTTCATGACGATCGATCCCAACCTCCAGGAGGCGGCGCGCACCGCGCTCGGGAGCAACGAGGGAGCCGTGGTGGCGATGGATCCCGTCACCGGCGACATCCTGGCGATGTACTCGACCCCTGGGTTCGATCCGAGCGACCTATCAACCGGGAGCGACGACGAGATGCGCCGCGCCTGGCAAAGGCTGAACGCCGATCCGGAGCAGCCGCTCCTCGCCCTGTCGCACCAGGAACTCTTCCTGCCTGGCTCGAGTTTCAAGATCGTGACGGCGTCGGCGGCGCTCGAGAACGGGTTCGGTCCGGACAGCGTCTGGCCGAACCCGCACCGGCTGACCCTTCCACTCACGAACGAGGAGCTCCAGAACTTCGGCGACGATCACTGCAACGGTGGCTCGGCCCAGATCACGATGATCGAGGCGTTCGAGGAGTCCTGCAACGTGACGTTCGCCGAGATCGGCCTCGAGCTCGGCCCGGACCGCATGTCGGCGCAGGCCCGTGCGTACGGCATGTGCGGCACGCTCCCGCCCGAGCGAACGGCCTGCGACGAACAGCTCATCCCGTTCGAGCTCCCGTTCCAGAACGGGCGGTTCCCCGAGCCCGAGTACTTCGAACAGAACGATCCACTGCTGGCGTTCTCCGCGATCGGGTTGGACAACGACCTTCTGAATCCGTTGCACATGGCGCTGATCGCGTCCGCGGTGGCAAACGACGGCGTGATGCCTCAGCCGAGGCTGGTGACGGAGGTGCGCGACGCACAGGGGCGGGTGGCGCGGGAGTTCGGTTCCAGGAGCGTGGGAACCGCGATCAGCGACGTATCCGCCGCGGCGCTCACCCAGATGATGATATCCGTGGTGAACGAGGGCAGCGGGTTCCGGGCGCAGATCCCCGGGATCCAGGTCGCGGGGAAGACGGGCACCGCCACGAACGGAGAGGGGCGGCCGCCGAACGCGTGGTTCACGGCGTTCGCTCCCGCGGGAGGACCACGTCCTCCCCGGATCGCCGTCTCGGTTATCGTCCTCGACGGCGGTGACCTGGGCAGTGAGGCCACCGGAGGACAGGTCGCGGCACCCATCGTTCGCGCGGTGATCGAGGCGTACCTCCGGTAGCGGCCCGCTGAGGTAGGCCAGGGGCGTAGGAAGGAGCACATGGAGCGGATCTTCGGGGATCGGTACGAGGTAGAGGCGCCGCTCGGCGCCGGCGGCATGGCCGAGGTGTGGCGAGGCCACGACCGCGTCCTCAACCGGACCGTCGCGATCAAGACGCTCCGGCCGCAGTTCGCGCGGGACGCGAGCTTCGTCGAACGCTTCCGCCGTGAGGCGCAGGCGGCTGCTCGACTGAACCATCCCGGGATCGTTTCGGTCTACGACTCCGGAACCGACGGCGACACGCCCTACATCGTGATGGAGTACATCGAAGGGAAGACGCTCGCCGACTTCCTCGGATCCGGCAAGACGCTCCCCCCGAAGCAAGCCGCGACGATCGCGCAGGAGATCGCGGAGTCGCTCGGCGCCGCGCATGCCCAGGGTGTGATCCACCGCGACATCAAACCTGCGAACGTGATGATCACGCGCGAGGGCAAGGTCCTCGTGATGGACTTCGGGATCGCGCGGCTGGTCAGCGGCCCTGAGACGGCTCCGCAGACGTCCGCGGTCCTCGGCACGGCCTCCTACCTCTCCCCCGAACAGGCGCAGGGGCACTCCGTGGATGCGCGGAGCGACATCTACGCCCTGGGCGTCGTCCTCTACGAGATGCTGACGGGGCGGCCGCCGTTCACGGGCGACTCCCCGATGGCGATCGCCTACAAACACGTGAACGCGAACCCTCCGGCGCCGTCGTCCGCCAACCCGGACGTCCCGCCCGAGCTGGATGCCGTCGTGATGCGCGCGCTTTCGAAGAACCCGGCGAACCGCTACCAGACCGGACAGGAGTTCGCGGAGGACCTCGAGCGAGCGCGGACCGGCGGCCAGGTGTTGGCCACGCCGCTGCTCCCTGCCGGCGGCGAGCCCACCCAGGTGATCTCGCGCCCGCAACCGACGTCGGTCCTCCCGCCACAGGAGCGAGATGGTGACAGGCCGCGGAAGCCGTGGGCGGCCGCGCTCCTCGCCGTCCTGATCATGGCGCTGCTCGCGGCGGGGGCGTACCTCGCGGTCACGATGCTCACCGACGACGGCGGTGGCGAGATGGTCGCGGTCCCGAACGTCCTCGGACTCACGCGGCTCCAGGCGCAACAGCAGCTCGACGAGGCGGGCCTGATCATGGGGAACAGGACGCGACGTGCCTCCGACGACGAACCGGCCGGTCGAGTGATCGAACAGGATCCTCCGGCCGACCGCCAGGTCGAGGCGGGCAGTGCCGTCGACCTGGTGTTCTCATCCGGGCCGAAAACCGTCGAGGTCCCCACAGTGACGGGTCTGAGCGTCACCGATGCCGAAGCCGCCCTGGCGACCGCCGGGCTCGTGCTCGGGGAGCAGACCGAGCAGAACGACGAGACCGTTCCCGAGGGCCAGATCATCAGCCAGGACCCGCTGGCCGGCGAGGAAGTGCCGGAGGAGACGCCGGTGAACGTCGTCGTCTCCGCAGGTCCCTCGGTTGTGATCGTCCCCAACGTGATCTGCCGGAGCTACGCGAGCGCGAAAGCCGAGCTCGAGGGACTCGGCCTCCGGGTCGAGCTGGGCGATCCCGTGCTGCCGCGCCCGGAGTGCCCGAACCCCGTCAGGGTGGCGCAGCAGGACACGCCGTCCGGGTCTGCGGTGCCGCCGGACACCCTGATCGTGCTACACCAGAGCCTGACGTCCTCCCCGTCGCCGTCACCGTCGCCCTCCCCCTCGCCGTGAGCCTCTGGTTCGCGACCGAGGGGTTCACCGAGGATCAAGGCGCGATCCTCTCCCGGTTCTTCACGAACCTCGACGGTCCGGTGTTCGCGCTCGTGAACCTGCCGGAGG
>CBHFMJ010000135.1:0-6944 GCA_965994715.1 uncultured bacterium
CGCCACGGACGTCGTCCAGATCTGGATGGTGTTCGTGATCGCGTTCCTGACCGGGCTGATCCTCGCGATCGAGCCCCCGACGCGGCAGTCCTTCTATGTGGAGCTGGTCGGGGAGGAGCACATCACGAACGCGATCAGCCTGAACAGCGCCGTGTTCACCGGCACGCGTGTGCTCGGCGGCGCGATCGCCGGAACGATGATCGACACGTTCGGGCTCTGGTCGCCCTTCCTCCTGGACGCGGTGTCCTACGTCGGGGTCATCGTCGCCCTGCTGGCGATGCGGATCCACGAGCTCCACGCCCAACGCAAGGCCGAGCGTGAACCGGGGCTCGTCCGCGCGGGGCTCCGGTACGTGTGGAGCTCCCAGGCGCTTCGCGTTCCCCTCATCGTGATGGCGCTCGTGTACCTGTTCACCTTCAACTTCAGCGTCCTCATCCCGCTCCATGCGCACCGGACCTACCTCGGCTCGGGGATGGAGATCGGCTGGCTGTACGCCGCGCTCGGGCTCGGGGCGTTCCTCGGCGCGATCGCGATGGCGAACCGTCAGACGGAGCCGACGCTGCGCCGATTAGCCGGCTTCTCGATCGCGTTCGGTGCGTTCCTCGCGGTCGCGGGATGGGCGCCGACGTTCGTCGTCGGCCTGATCGCGATGGTGCCGGTCGGGTATGCCTCGATGCTGTTCGCCATCACGGCGAACTCCACGCTGCAGCGGTTCACCCGAGCCGACATGCGTGGACGCGTGATGGCGCTGTACACGACGATCTTCCTGGGAAGCAGCGCGATCGGAGGGCCGATCGCCGGTTGGGTCGCCGAGTTCTGGGGTGTGCCCGAAGCGATCGCGGCGAGCGGCGCGGTCGCCGTGGGGGCCGGGCTGTTCGCTCTGCGGGCGCGAGAGACCGCGGCGCCTGCGGGCGATCCGGCTACGGTAGATACTGCTGCTCGATCCGCGTGATCTCCCCGCTCTCGACCGTGAACCACCACGGGACGTCCGCGCCGCCGTAGTCGGTCCGGTTCGTCTGGAGGACCGCCTCGAGCCAGGCGTCGACGTTCCCGGGCTGGAGGTCACAGCACGCATCGACGGGGATGTACGCGACCTCGACGTCTTCGGCGAGCGGCAAGGTCCGCAGCCGGTCGTTCTCGTTCACGATGTAGTAGCCGTCCAGGACCTCGTCGTCGCGTTCGGCGGCTTCCCGCTCCGCGGATCCGCCAACGTAGAAGTACGCCAGGTCGAACTCCACTTCCGAGGTGCCGGCCTCCAGACGGGAAGCGCCGGCGATGTACACGAAGTGGTGGCCGTCCTCGAGAATCGGGGACTCGGACCCCGGTGGTTCCGGGGACGCGGGCATGGTCGGGTCGGGAGGGACGGTGGGCTCGTCGCTCGGCTCGGCCGAAGGGGTGAGGCTCGAGGTCGTTGTCGGCGTGCTCGCCCGCTCGTCGTCGTCGGAGAGCGCGATCAGCGTTCCCGCACCGATCGAGAGCAGGGCGAGGACGATCGCGCCGACGATCAATGCGTTCCGTCCGCTCCGCTCGTTCATGGTGGCTCCGTCCGATCCCCGGACACGATACGGCTCCCCCCCGAGTCGGAGGGAAGACGGTCGTCCTCGCGATCGAGACGCCAGGGCCCGTCCGGCTCGGGGCGGCTGACGTCGAGCTGCGTACCGTCCGGGAGGGCGAGACGGAAGGCGAGCCGCCGCTGCCCGTCCCGCTCTTCCCGCCACGTCCGAACGAGCTCCACGGGCTCCTCCGCTCCGCCCCAGGAGATCGCGCGTGGCGTCTCGTCGGCGCGCCCGCCGGCGACGAAGCGGATCTCGAGCTCCGGCTCCCGCCCGTACCACCGGCCGATCACCGGGGGCCACAGGAGGAACACGATGCCCACGATCGCGAGGGATCCCTCGACGCCGAGGCGAGGGATCATCGGGATCGCGAGCGCCGCCGCGATGACCCTCGCGAGGTTGTAGACGACGTCGTAGACGCTGAACACGCGTCCGCGGTACCCGTCGGGGACCGCCTCCTGCACCATCGTGTCCACGGAGATCTTCTTCCACGCGAACGTGAGTCCAGTGGCGAAGCTCGCGAGCAGGATGGTCCAGTCCCGGAGGAGGAACGACACGGCGAACAGGACGACACCGCCCACCACGAACGCTCCGGCCACGATCCTCGGCTTCGAGAACCGTTCCTCGAGCTTGCCCACCGTCAGGATGCCGACCAGGACGCCGACACCACCGGCGCCGATCAGGTTCGAGAACGAGGCGACACCCTCACCGAACGTGTGTCGGAACACCACGAGGGACAGCGTGAGGACGATCCCCTGTCCGATCTGGTCGAGGGTGATGGACGCGATCGGGCCGATCGCACGCGGGCTCCGGAGCAGGCGCCGCGCGCCGTCGGAGAACTCCACCCCGACGCGCCGCAGCTGGTGCCGGAGGAGCTCGGGATCCTCGGGCTTCGTGTGGGGCTTGAGCGAGCTCACGATGCGCGACGCGATCCAGGAGGCAGCGAGCCAGCCGAAGCCGGCTGCGATGACCACCGGGACCGTAACGTCGACGACGTCGATGACGCGACCTCCCACGAACACCCCGGCGAGTAAAGCCACGGTGCCACCGACCGTTGCCAGGGAGTTCGCGACGAGGAGGTCCTCGTGCGGGACGAGCCGCGGCACGACGGCGGCCGCGGTCGACAGGAAGAACCGGTTCACCGACATGATGAGGAGCGCGCCCGCGAAGAAGGGGACCGCTTGATCGGTCGGATCGAAGAGCACGAGCCCAACCAACGCCGCCTTCACCCATGGAGCGAGCACCAGGATCCTCCGTCGCCGCCAGCGGTCGATGAAGACACCGACGAACGGCCCGAGGATCGAGTAGGGGAGCGCGATGACGAGCGTCGCCTTCAGGAACCCGGTGGCGGTGTCCTGCTGCTCCGGGGACAGGAAGACCACGGAGGCAACGAGGGCCGACTGGAACAGTCCGTCCGAGGATTGGCTGACGAGCCGGATCGCGAAGAGCTTGCGGAAATCCGGGCTCGCGAGAGCCCCGCGGATCCGTTCCAGCGTGCCCGGCCCGGTGTTCACCGAACCGTCAGGCTATCCGAGGCGCGGGGGCGCTCCGTCGATCAGGCTTCGGCGGATCGGACGTCGAAGAACCGGGTCCAGTCCTGATCCTCGGCGTGGCCGTTGCCCAGGATGAAGCTCTCCACCATGTCGTGGGCCGCCGAGTCCGAGAACTGCACGGGCGGCGATTTCATGAAGTAGGCGCTCGGTCCGATCAGAGGCCCCCCGATCCCGCGATCCTTGGCGAGCTTGGCGCACCGGACGGCATCGATCACGACACCGGCGGAATTGGGCGAGTCCCACACCTCGAGCTTCATCTCGACCGAGATCGGGACATCGCCGAAGTTACGGCCCTCGAGGCGGATCATCGCCCACTTGCGGTCCTCCAGCCACGGGACGTGGTCCGAGGGGCCGATGTGGATCGAGTCCTTGTCGAGCGGCACGTCGAGCTGCGACTGCACCGACTGCGTCTTCGAGATCTTCTTCGAGGTCAGCCGGGAGCGTTCGAGCATGTTCATGAAGTCCATGTTGCCGCCGAAGTTCAGCTGGTACGTGCGGTCGAGCTCCGCGCCGCGATCCTCGAAGAGCTTCGCAAGCATCCGGTGCGTGATCGTGGCGCCGACCTGCGACTTGATGTCGTCCCCCACGATCGGTACGCGGGCCTCGCCGAACCTCCGCGCCCATGCAGGGTCGGACGCGATGAACGCCGGGAGGCAGTTCACGAAGCCCACGCCGGCATCGATCGCGCACTGCGCGTAGAACCTCGCGGCCTCCTCGGAGCCGACGGGCAGATAGGAGACCAGGACGTCGGCCTCCGCGTCCCGCAGGATCCGGACGACGTCCCCCTCGGGCCCGTCGGATTCCTCGATCACCTCGCGGTAGAAGGCGCCGAGACCGTCGAGCGTCCGCCCGCGACTCACGGTGACCCCGGTCGGCGGGACGTCCTCGGCGAACCGGATCGTGTTGTTCGGCTCGGTGAAGATCGCCTCGGCGACGTCCTTGCCGACCTTCCTCGCGTCGACGTCGAAGGCCGCGACGACCTCGACGTCGCCGACGTGATACCCGCCCACCTCGACGTGCATCAGGCCCGGCACTTTCTCCGAGGGGTCGGCGTCCTCGTAGTACTGCAGGCCTTGAACGAGCGATGAGGCGCAGTTGCCGACGCCGACGATCGCGATCCGGACCTTGCTCACGAGATGCGCTCCTTTCGTTGGGCTACCGCTTCGCTGCTTGAGCCCCTTCGTCCTTGGGCTACCGCTTCGCTGCTTGAGCCCGCTCTTCCACGGAGCGCCGCGCGGCGGCGCTTCAGTCCTCCTGTGGGGGCGTTCTTGGCGCGCTCGGCGGCGATCAGCTGCTCGAGCCACGTGATGTCGGATTCGGTGATCGTGCGGGTGTGCTCGATCAGCGCGCGCCCGTAGTCGTCGGCGCCGCCCCGGCCGGCGCGTACCGACTCGGCGATCGTGGCGAGGCGCTCCTTGAGCGCCTGACGACGTCGTTCCAGCAATCGGATACGCGTCTCCGGTGGGAGGTAGCGGAAGAACGCCAGGCGCATCCGGAAACGAGCGTCTTCCGTCTGCGTGTCCTGGGGTGACTCTTGCAGGAGCTCGAGGAAGATCTGCTCCCCCTTGGGCGTGATCCGGTAGACCTTCTTGCGCCTGGCACCGCGCACGTCGCCCGCCTCGGATTCGATCGCGGCGTCGCGCTCCAGACGGCGCAGGGTCGGGTAGAGGGAACCGTAGGAGACCCTCCACAGGCCCCCGAGCGAATCGCCCAGCTCACGCGAGAGCTGGTAGCCGTGCATGGGCCGCTCCTTCAGTAGACCCAGGACCGCGAGTTCGAGCATGTTCGAGCGTCCCTTCACGTAGCGTCCGATATATCGGCACGGTATATCGAGTCGATATATAGCCCAGGAGCGACCGGGCGTCAACCGGGGGGTGGCTCGACCAGCGCGGGTGCGGGATACCGCTCACCCGCGAGCGCCAGGGCGGCTCCGGCCACACCGAGTGCCGCGCAGGTGATCCAGAGGCCTCGTGGCCACCACTCGTAGATCGCCGTCCCCCCGATCGGGCCGATCGTGAACGCGAGCGAGTAGGTGAGCCCCAGGCTGCTCTGATACCGGCCCCGGAGATGTGCCGGCGCTCGGTCGGCGATGAACGCCGCGGTGCTCGCCGATCCGAACATCTCCCCGAACGTCCACACGATGACCGCGCCGGCCATCCCGATGCCCGTCAAGAGGATGCCGAACGCTCCGAACCCGAGCCCCGTGAGGAGCACGCCCAGGGCGATCATCCTGGTCCGCGGGTATCGCATCGCGATCGCGGTGACGCCGAGCTCGAAGATCGCGACGAGGAAGCCGTTCCCCCCTTGCAGGAAGCCGTAGACCCTCTCGGGGAAACCGAGGTCGCGGACCCACAGCGGGAACGTCGAGTACCCCTGCGCGTAGACGAGTCCTCCCGCGAGGATCGCCGCGAGGACCAGCAGGAAGCCCCGATCGGCGAGGATCGCGGCGCGTGCGCTACCGATCTCCCCATCCTGTGCCTTGGTCGTGCGGGTGCCGTGGGGGAGCGCGACCAGCGAGATCAGGCCGAAGATCACCGAGGTAACGGCGTCGGCGATGAACAGCTCTCGGAAGTGCTCCTCCGCGACGAGCCCTCCGATCGCGAGGCCGATCGCGAAGGAGAGGTTGAACAAGAGCCGGTTGAACGCGTACGCGGCGACACGGTGCTCCGGAGGGATGAGGTCGGCGATCAGAGCACCTGAAGCGGGACGGTGGAGCTCCGCGAAGAACGAGTAGACGACGACGATCGTGAGCACCGCGGGAAGCGATCGTGCTTGGAGCAGGAGCAGAACCAGCGCGGCCGAGGTGATCATCGAGATCGCGATCGCGTTCCGTCGGCCGATCCGATCCGTCAGCAAGCCGCCGGAGAGCTGCGCGAGCATCGCCCCGATCCCGTAGCCGGTGATCGCCAGGCCGGCCTCGGTCACCGAGAGTCCGTTCTTCGTGAGGTACAGCGCGAGGAACGGGAAGACGAAGCTCCCGAGCCGGAGGACGAACGTGCCCGCGAACAGGATCCACGCGGTGCGCGGCATCGCGCGGAAGCTGTCGCGGAGCCGTGGACCCCGCTCGAGGGGTGAGCTCACTGCCCGCCGGGTCGGTGGTACCCGGAGACGGAGGGAGGGACGTCGAGGTCCCTGCTGAGATGAGGATCGGGTTCCGGCTCGCCGGGTCGCGTGTGGAGCGGGAGCACGCCGGCCCAGATCGGCAGCTCCATGTCCTCCTCGTCGTCCTTCGGCGGACCGGTGCGGACCTTGGCCGATGCTTCCTCGATCGGGACCGCGAGGAGGAGGGTCTGTTTGTACTCGGCGGCGGTGGGCATCCGGGCCTCACCTTCGCGGCCGGGGGCGACATGCGAGGTGATCGCCGCCGCGGCCGTATGGAGCTCCTCCTCGTCGGTGACCTCCCGCGCCGTCCCGAAGACCACGACGGACCGGTAGTTCATCGAATGGTTGAAGGCGCTCCTCGCCATCACCAGGCCGTCGACGATGGTGACCGCGATGCAGACCTCAGCGCCGGCGCGGAGGGCCTTCCACGCGCGCGCGGCGGTGGAGCCGTGCAGGTAGATCGTGTCGCCGACGCGGGCGTGGATCGTGGGCAGGCAGCGAGGGGCTCCGTCGCCGTCGTTGAAGGCCACGTGGCAGATCAGCCCTTCGTCGAGGATCGCGTCGATCGTCGCGCGGTCGTAGTCGCCCCGCTCGGGGTGACGGTGGACCTGCGTGCGCTTGGTCGGTGCCGGCATGCGGGAGAGCATCCCAGGCCCGTGTCGCTCTCGTCCCATCTCGGCACCGGATCCTGTTCGGCGGCGCTAGACTTCGGCGCACATAGGTTCACGTGCCCGAG
>CBHFMJ010000136.1:0-6899 GCA_965994715.1 uncultured bacterium
CCGAGCCACCTCCGCCGCCGGGACGCGGCGCTGACCTCCCGCGGTTCGGACCGTGCTCAACTTCCCGTCCCGTTCCCACCGCCGGAGCGTCTCGACCCGTACCCCGATCGCCTCCGCCGCCTGCCCGATCCGGTAGTCGTCCATGGAACCGTGCAGTATACAGGTTCGAGTGGGTCTATCGATAGGAAAACCCAGCTACTCGGGGTTTCTAGGCTGACCCTGTCGTTGAGTCTTCAACTTGTAGCACGATGCGCGGCTATGTCTGCCGGGCACATCGCTCCGATCAGAATGGATCGCTGAGCCGTGCTCCGTGCCGTCCGCGCCTTCCTGGATCAAGCACCCGAAGCTTCGACCTTGGTCGCTGAAGTTCAAGGACGAGTGGCTCGAGCGCCGGTTCCGGACACCTACTTGGACGCCACCATCCAGTACATCCGGATCGCGACGTTCCTGGGCGCGCGTTCGGTCCGCTCGCGTTGCTGGTCGTCGACGGGGAAGGCGTCCTCCTCGACTCAGTGATCCGATACGGTCTCGGCGTTCCGACGGGCTCGTGAGACTCGCGCTCACCTACCTGCCGAACTACCGGCGCATCTGGCAGCCGGTGATCACTGGGGCGATCCTGCATAGCGGACTCGTCTGGGTGATCCACCGAGCGTTCGTGGCCGAAGGGGGTTCCGACTGGGGCTACGCCGGCAACATGCTGATCTTGTCTTCGCGTACATCCTCAGCCGGCTGCAGTTCCGCTTTCGACGCGCTGGCCGAGCGGTTCGGGCTCGAGAAGATCAAGACGATCGGGGATGCGTTACATGGCGGTCGCCAGCGTCCCCGAGCCGCGAGCGGATGATGTCGAGGTGGCGGCACAGATGGCCCTCGCGATGCGCGAGGTGGTTCGCCAGCTCCATTGGCCGAGCGGCGACACGATGACCGTGCGGATCGGTGGGGTGTAGGCATCAGACGGCGAAGCGGACGTGCAGGATGTCGCCTTCCTGCACGACGTAGTCCTTCCCTTCGACACGGAGCTTGCCGGCCGCTTTCGCGGCGTCCATCGAGCCGATCGCGACGAGCTCGGCGTAGGGGATCACCTCGGCGCGGATGAAGCCACGCTCGAGGTCGGTGTGGATGGCGCCCGCGGCTTCCGGTGCTCTCGCGCCCCGCCGCACCTCCCAGGCGCGGGTCTCGTCGTCGCCCGTGGTCAGGAACGTGATCAGGTCGAGCGCCCCGTACCCTGCGGCGATCACCCGCTCGAGCCCGGGCTCGCTGACGCCGAACTCCTCGAGCAACACCCGGGCTTCCTCCGGCTCCATCTCGGTGGTCTCGGCCTCGATCGAGGCGTAGACACCGACCGCCTCGCTCAGCTCGGTCGGGAGCGCATCTCCCTCCTCGAGGTTCGCGATCACGACCTCCGGCTTCAAGGTCAGGGCCGCGATCCCCTTCAGATGGGCGAGCTCCTGGTTGTCGAAACCGGCATCGCGGAGCGGTCGCTCCGCGTCGAGTGCGTCCTTCGCCCGCTGGAGCGCATGCACATCCGGACCGGGCCGCCCCTTCGCCCGCTTCAGGCCCTTCTCGAGCGCGCTCTCCACCACCGCGAGGTCTGCCAGCAACAGCTCGCTCCGGACGTCGGCGAGCTCGCGGGCCGGCGACCGGTCGGCGCCGAAGCAACGGACCACGACCGCGAGCGCGTCGGACTCGCGGAGCTTCGCCAGACCCTGGGCGCTCGACGTGCCGCCCGGGACGTCGACGAAGCGAACCTGCGCGGGCACGGTCTTCTTCGAACGCTCCATCTCCGTCAGGACGCCGAGGCGAGGGTCTGGGACGGGAACGACCGCGACGTTGGCCTGCCCTCCGTGCGATCCGGCATGTGTCAGCGCCGTGAAGAGTGTGGACTTCCCCGAGAAGGGCACGCCGACCAGACCGATGTCCCGCATTGGTCGGCCAACGTATCAGCCGGAAGTCGGGCAACTTTCGACCTTCGACCACTATGCGTAGTGGGGCTCCTGTCCGATGCTTGCGCACGAGACCGGCCGGCGCCGGGGTGCCGCCAGACCCGCCTCGGCGCCGCCGGTTCTCTTCGCCCCGTGAGGGGGGTGAAGGATCGGAGGACCTGAGCGTGCGCCCTCGGGCGCGCGTCGCCGGCGGGCGGATGCTCCGACGGCCCCGCCCGTCGGCCTCTTCCCTTGCATGTGGGGTGGGACGGTGAGGCCGGGCCGCGAAGCGGCCCGGCCCTCACGCAACCTGGCGGGAACGGCTCGGCGCTACGCCGACTTGGTCTCCCAGAACACCTTCGACAGCTCGTCGATCGCGTCCAGTAGCTTCTGGCCCTGGGCCGGATCCTCCGACCGCTTGGCGTTGCCGGCCTCCTTGGTGGCGTTCCAGAAGAGCTCGTGGAGCTGCGGGTAGGTCTCGAGGTGCTCCGGCTTGAAGTAGTCGGTCCACAGAACCCACAGGTGCTCTTTGACGAGGTTCGCGCGTTGCTCCTTGATGGAGACCGCACGGTCCTTGAAGATCGCGTCTTCGGAGCCCTGGTACTTCTCCTGGCAGGCCTTCACGGACTCCGCCTCGATGCGCGCCTGCGCCGGATCGTAGATGCCGCACGGCAGGTCGCAGTGGGCGTGGACGGTCCGCTGCGGTTTCAGGAATGCTTCGAACATGGATCCGCCTCCTCCGACGTGGGGTGAGCAGCCACCCTACCATCGGTCCCCCAGACCGCTTGCGGCGCTGAGCGCCGTAGCGACGGTGGCGGCGATCGGCGTCGCGTCGTTCCGCTGGAGACCGTCCAGGATCAAGGTCCAGGGGGCCAGCATGGTGCCGACGTTGATGCCCGGCGACTGGGCGTTGGCCGTGGCGCGCCGTCGGTTCCGGCGCGGGGACATCGTGGTGGTCGAGCATCCCGGCCGCCCCGGCTACGAGATGGTGAAACGGATCACTGGCGTGCCGAACGAGCGCATAGGTGATCGGACACTGGCCGACGACGAGCTCTGGGTGGAGGGTGATCGCGAGGACGCCTCCACCGACAGCCGCCACTTCGGGCCGGTCAGGCGGGAGCAGGTGAAGGCGAAGGTCGTGCTCGTCTACTGGCCGAAGGAGCGCCGGCGCCGGATCGGCGAGGGAGACGTCACGAAACGGTTTCGCAATCGCGGGTGACGTCGAGCCCGCCGCCACCGTGGCACGCGTCGACGCCCCTACCCCCGAGGAGGCGGTCGCCACCGCCCTCGCCGAGGAGCAGGTCGCGACCCGCGGTGCCGGCGAGCTGGTCGTTGCCGGGACCGCCGATCAGATGGTCGTCGCCCTTCCCCCCGCACGCGCGATCGACGTTGAGGGAACCCTGGAACTCGTCGTCGCCGCCGCGCCCGAGGAAGACATCCCGTCCGAGACCGCCGGAGAGCTCGTCCGGTCCGGGCGTCCCTACGATCGTGACCGCTCGGCCTCGGCACAGCACGAGCTCGTACGCGCCGCTGTCGCACACGGATCGGGGCGCGCCGCGTTGATCCGTCGGGTGGCATCCGCTGCCTCGGCCCCGGGCGGGACTGTCAGCCTTCAGGGCGTGGGTCGGCGTCGGGCCACCGTTCTGTCGGAGGATCCCGACCCGTGGGTCCGCGCCGGTGACGTCATCCGGCGCCCTCAGACCGCAGCCTCTGACATCGGCCACGTTGCGTCCCTCCGACGAGAGCGGCCGGACACACAGCGGTCCGCGATCGGAGGCACGGTTGCGCGCGAACACGCTGTTCGCCGTCGAGCTCTCGGACTCCGGCGAGACGAGCACACCGCCACCCACGGCGGCCCGGTTGGCCACGATCGACGCGAAGAAGAGCTCGATGTTGCCGATCGCCCGGATGCCTCCACCGCGGGCAGCCACGTTCCGCGAGACGGTGGCGTTCCCGATCGTGAGGGAAGCGGACGGACCGGCGAACGCGCCGCCTCCTCCCGCCGCACGGTTCCCCGAGATCGTCGATCGCGAGATGACCGTCGTCCCTGGGAGGAAGAGCCCGCCGCCGCGAGCGGTCGCTCTGTTATCGAAGATCCACGAGCGGTCGATCGATGCGGTGGCGGCGTTCCCCACCGCGACGGCTCCTCCGTTGACCGCTCGACCGCCGGCGACCGTGGAGCGACTCAACACGAGTGTGCCCACCGTCGCCCGGACGACCCCCCCTCGTCCGACCCGGCTCCCGCCGAGCAACGCGAGATGGCGAAGCGAGACATCCGATGACACATCGAACACACGATCCCCGAGCCCGGACGCATCGACGAAGCTTCCCGTCTCGCCGGTGCCCACGATCGTGACCGGTCGGCTGAGGTCCACATCGCCGGCGTCCGGGCCGAGCCCGGAACGGTCGAGCGCGTAGAAGCCCGGCGGCACCCGAACGGTCCCACCCGGTTCCACGGAGGCGACGGCGTCGCGGAGCGAGCAGTCCGCGTCCGCGCAGCTCCCGTCGAAGGTGTCCGCGAACGTGTCGACGGTGAGGGAAGCGGCGGCGAAGGCGCTCGGCACCGGGCCCATCACCGTGACCAGCGTGCCGAGGCAGATCACCGAGACGAGGCCGCGGCGCATCATAGAGACCACCCTACCCATGGTCACTGAAGCCGGGACCCGGGCACGCCGATGCCCTTCAGACGAGACGACCTAGGATCGAGTGATGGAGCAGCTTCCCCCGCCGCCGGTGCCGCTCAGGCCCGACCTCGCTCCTGTGGAGATCGAGGTCCCGCGCCGTCGTCGCTTCCCGCTCTGGGTGACGGTCGTCTGCGCCCTCCTCGCCCTCAGCATGGGGGCGGTCGCGATCGCTCCCTTGTTCGAGGGCACGGAGGAGCCCCGGGGACCGGGTTTCCTGTTCCTGGATCGGACCGATCAGGGGACCCCGACCCGATGGGACCCCTGCGAGCCGATCCACTACGTCGTGAACGCGGAGCTCGCGCCGCCGGGATCGATCGAGGACGTGCACGAGGCCGTACGCCGGGTCTCGGCCGCCACCGGGATCGCCTTCGTCTACGAAGGGACCACCGACGAGGAGGTGTCGATCTCCCGCGACGTGTACCAGTTCGATCGCTACGGAGATCGATGGGTGCCGGTCCTCATCGCGTGGGTGGATCCCGACGACTCGGACATCCCGTTCGAACGCGATGACCGCGTCGCCGCCGGTGTCGCCGTCCCGCGCATCGCTCCGACCCGTCTCGAGGACGTCTACGTGAGCGGATGGGTCGCCCTCAACGCCGACGACCCCAACCCCCCAGGGTTCAGTGTTCCCGGCCAGCAGGGACCCGTGATCCTCCACGAGTTGGGCCACCTGATGGGGCTCGGGCACGTCCGGGCGGCCGGAGAGCTGATGCACCCCTCGGGGGGCGGGGTCGTCGACTTCGGTCCGGGCGATCGCGAAGGACTTCGTCAGCTCGGCGCTGACGGTGGTTGCATCAAGGTCATGGAGCCGATTGGCCCGTGATGCTCGTTGGGAGGCAAGGAGGATGCGCGGTAGGCGGCCCAGCTCGACCTTGCCGGGATGAGATCGGTCGACTAGGGTGTTGCACCTGCAATGGTGCGAACACGCGAAGCCGGAACCGTGGGGGCGATGATCCCCGACCGGATCTGCTGTCCTGCTTGACCGGGACGGACCCAGCCTTCCGCACCATCCCTGCACCGCCCGCCCTCAGAGATCCCAGGAGGTCCCGCCGTGGACACCATCACCGCCACCGTCGATGCCAAGGGGCAATCGTGCCCCGGGCCGCTCGTGTCGCTGGCCAAGGCCATCAGAGACGCGAGCAGCGGCGCCCTCTTCGAACTCCTCGCGACCGATCCGGGCTCCAAGAGCGACGTTCCGAGCTGGGCGGAGCTCAGCGGGACCGAGCTGTTGGAGACCGACGAGTCCGACGGCGTCTACCGCTTCGTCATCAGGAAGCGGTGAGCGCGATGGCGACGACCGAGACGGATCTGACCTCGGAGCTCCAGCTCGCGGACCTGCTTCACCGCGTCGAGGCGCTCGAGGAGGCCGACGGCACGCGGATCGAGAAGAGGAACAAGATGACGATCATCGCCTGGGGCGGTGACCTCGACAGGATCTGGCCGACGACCATCCTCGCCACGACCGCCGCCGCCTCCGGGATGGAGTCCTCCGTCTTCTTCACGTTCTGGGGGCTCTTCGCGATCGTGAAGCCGGACGTGCGCATCACGGGCTCGAACTGGATGCAGAAGATGATGTCGATGATGAACCCGGGCTCCGCGCAGAAGGCCAAGCTCAGCCGGTACCAGTTCGCCGGCGCCGGACCCGCGATGTTCAAGAAGCTCGCCGACGACCGTCAGGTGGCCAAGCCCGAGGAGCTGATCCGGATGGCGCAGGACCTCGGCGTGCGTCTGATCCCCTGCCAGATGACGATGGACCTTCTCGGCCTGCAGCGGGAGGATCTGCTCGACGGGCTCGAGGAGCCGATCGGTGCCGCCACCGCGATCGCGGAGATGCGCAACGCGGCAGTGAGTCTGTTCATCTAGTCGGCCGACCCGCCGGTCACCACATGGGAGAAGGGCGGTTCGTCGCGCCTCGTAGTCTGGATGTATGTCCCGGCTGGCCGACGAGATGCGGAAGACCTTCGCCTCGATGCACGTCTCGAGGAACTTCCGGCTCTTCTTCGTCGGGCAGCTGATCTCCGTCACCGGCACCTGGGTGAACTGGACCGCCGGCGCCGTGCTCGTACTGAGGCTCACGGACAGCGGTGTCGCGCTGGGGATCGAGGCGGCGCTCCTGTTCCTGCCGGTCCTCCTCTTCGGGGTCTACGCCGGCTCCGTCGCCGACCGGTTCGACAAGCGGCGCATCCTCGTCTGGTCGAACGCGGGCTACGCCGTGCTCGCCGCCCTTCAGTTCGCGCTCGTCGCCACGGACGTCGTCCAGATCTGGATGGTGTTCGTGATCGCGTTCCTGACCGGG
>CBHFMJ010000137.1:0-6879 GCA_965994715.1 uncultured bacterium
ACCGGGGGCGTGCGCGTGTCCACCGACAGGAAGGCCTCCGGCGCCTCGCGCCGGAGGCCTTCCAGCACCGGCACCACTCGCGACGCCTCCTCCTCGGACCCCACCGGCTCGGAACCAGGTCGGGTCGACTCGCCACCCACGTCGAGGAGGTCGGCACCCTCCTCGAGCAGCCGGAGCCCGTGCCGCACCGCGGCGTCCGCGTCCTCGAACATCCCTCCATCACTGAACGAGTCGGGCGTGACGTTCACGATGCCCATCACGAGCGTCTGCGCCCCGAGCCCGAACACGCGGTCGCGGCAGCGCCAAACGCGGTCCATGGAAGCGATGGTAGTGGGCATGCGCGGATCGCTCAGCGCATGCCGATGTGATCCATCGCCTCCTGGCGGGTACGGGCGTCGGATCGGAAGAGTCCTCGAACCGTGGAGGTCACGGTGACGGCGCCGGCCTTCTTGATCCCTCGCATCGTCATGCACAGGTGCTCGGCCTCGATCACCACGAACACCCCGCGCGGCGTGAGCGCGCGATCGATCGCCTCGGCGATCTCGGTCGTCAGGCGCTCCTGGACCTGGGGCTTCTTCGAGAGCAGGTCAACGACCCGCGCGATCTTCGACAAGCCGGTGATCTGTTGCGCCGTGTTCGGGATGTACGCGACGTGCGCCTTCCCGGCGAACGGGATCAGGTGGTGCTCGCAGAAGGATTGCAGCGGGATGTCCCGGACCATGATCATCTCGTCGTGGTCGGCGCCTTCCACCACCGTGACGAGCTCCGACGCGTCCTTCCCGATCCCGGCGAACGTCTCCTCGTACATGCGTGCCACGCGGGCGGGCGTTTCCCGCAGTCCACCGCGGTCGGGGTCCTCGCCGATACCTTCGAGGATCAGGCGTACGCCTTCCTCGACCTTCTTTGCGTCGAACGAGTCGGGTGGCCCGAGCAGATCCATCGCGCGGATGCTACCGGGGAACCAACGCGTCCAGGGCGGCGGGGAGGCCGGCGAGGTTGCGAAGCTCGCCGGCGCGTGGGAGCTCGCTCGACTCGTCCAGCCTGTTGATCCAGACGCACGGGAGCCCGAGCTGCGCACACGGCTCGACATCGTGATACAGCGATGCCGCCACGTGGACGTGGCGGGCACGGTCGGCCGAGGTCGTTCGGAAGAACGTGTCCCAATGACCGTACGCGGGCTTGTACGAGCCGGCCTCTGCCGCCGTGATCCGCAGATCCACCTCCACCCCGATCGTCTTCATCGAGGCGGCGAGCATGTCCGGGTCGGTGTTCGACAGGATCGCGAGCTTCCAGCCACGATCGCGGAGCTCGCCGAGGGCTCCCGGCACTTCGGGGAACGGTCGCCACGACGGGACGGAGTCGGCGAGCGCGTCGTCCTGTCCCGGAGGGACCTCGAGCTCATCCTCCTCGGCGATCGTGACGAGCGTCTCACGCAGGACCTGCCGATAGGTGATGCCCCGCCCGGCCTGGATGCGCGGCTCCACGTCGTGGTAGCGCTGGAACAGCCGATCGCCGGCCTCGTCCGGCCAGACCCTGACCAGCGCCCGGCGCACGCCTCCGTCCCAGTCGATCAGCGTGCCGTAGCAGTCGAACGTCGCCCAGCGGTCCGTCATCGCAGACGTTCCCTCACCGACGGAGCGGTCCTGGCGCGTCGGGAGGGGGGAACATCTCGGTCCGGGACACCGCGAGGCCGGCGCTGCGGACCTCCGGAGCGCGGGGAGCGCGCTTCTCGACGGCCTTGAAGAACGCCTCCACCTCGTCGCGATCCAGTGTCTCCTTCTGCAGCAGGAGGGCCGCGAGCTCGTCGAGCCGCTCCCGGTGCTGGCTCAAGATCTCGAGCGCCACGTCGTGCGCCTCGTCGATCAGCCGGCTGATCTCCTGGTCGATCTCGAACGCGACGGCCTCCGAGTAGTCGGGCGTGGACGCCCAGTCGCGGCCGAGGAAGACCTCGCCCTGCTTCTGCCCGAGCGTCCTCGGCCCGATCGCGTCACTCATCCCGTGCTCCGTCACCATCTGGCGGGCGATCTTCGTCGCGCGCTCGATGTCGTTGCCCGCGCCGGTCGAGATGTCGCCGGCGATGATCTCCTCCGCGACCCGTCCGCCCATCAGCATCGCGAGCTCGTCGCGGAGTTCCTCACGCGTCATCATGAACCTGTCCTGCTCGGGGAGGGTGAGCGTGTACCCGAGGGCGCGGCCGCGGGGGATCACGGTGATCTTGTGGACCTCGTCGGTGTTCGGGAGGACGTGCGCGACCATCGCGTGACCCCCTTCGTGGTAGGCGATCAGCCGCCGCTCCTGCTCGCTCATCACGCGGCTCTTGCGCTCCGGTCCGGCCATCACCCGGTCGACGGCCTCCTCGACCTCCCGCATCGTGATCGTCTTCTTGGACCGTCGCGCCGCGAGGAGCGCGGCCTCGTTGATCACGTTCGCGAGATCCGCGCCCGTGAAGCCGGGGGTGCGCCGCGCCAGGATGTCGAGGTCGACCGCTGGATCGAGCGGCTTGCCCTTCGCGTGGATGTGCAGGATCGCCTTCCGGCCCTCGAGGTCGGGTCGGTCGACGACGATCTGTCGGTCGAAACGCCCCGGCCGAAGCAGGGCCGGATCAAGGATGTCGGGCCGGTTCGTGGCGGCCATCAAGATCACCGTCGAACGTTGGTCGAAACCGTCCATCTCCACGAGCAGCTGGTTCAGGGTCTGCT
The DNA here is from genome assembly GCA_965994715.1 of uncultured bacterium. Classification (GTDB taxonomy): domain Bacteria; phylum Actinomycetota; class UBA4738; order UBA4738; family HRBIN12; genus JAJNBA01. Next base: position 2,700 of record CBHFMJ010000137.1, read on the forward strand.
CGCGTTCGTCGTGCCCGCCGCCGAGCCCCGCGCCGCGATGGCGGCCGACGGCGTCGATCTCATCGACGAACACGATCGCCGGCGCGCTCGCCTTCGCCTGCTCGAACAGGTCACGGACCCGGGCGGCGCCGACACCGACGAACATCTCGACGAAGTCCGACCCGCTGATCGAGTAGAACGGCACGCCCGCCTCTCCCGCGACCGCCCGCGCGAGCAGGGTCTTGCCGGTCCCGGGAGGGCCGAACAGGAGGACGCCTCGGGGGATCTTCGCTCCCATCGCCTGGAACTTCGACGGGTGCTGCAGGTACTCCTTGACCTCCTCCAGCTCCTCGATCGCCTCGTCCACGCCGGCGACGTCCTTGAACGTGGTCTTCGGCTGATCCTTCCCGACGGTCTTGTGCCGGCTGCGACCGAACTGCATCACACGCCCGCTCCCGCCCTGGGAGCGATTCATCATCCAGAGCAGGAGCCCGGCGAGGAGCAGGATCGGCAGGACGTAGTAGAGGAGGCTCACGAGACCGCTAGGCTTCTGCGACGTGGCGTGGATGGGAACGTCGGCTTCCCGAAGCTCGTTCGCGATGTCGTCGGCAAGATCCACGGTGAAGGTGGCGACGTATTCCGTGCCGTCCGTGAGCTCGCCGCGGACCACTTGATCGCCTTCGAGGATCTCCGCGTTGCGGATCCGCCCGTCCTCGAGGAAGGCCCAGAACTCTGAGAGGTCGATCTCCTCCGCCGTTTCGGGGCGCTGGACGAGGGACAGCACGCCGAAGAACACGACGACCGCACCGACGATCCACAGGGTCGGCGTGCGAGCGAGGCGTCGGAACGGAGGTTCTGGCTGGGCCACGGATCGCCTCTTTCAGGGCCACAGAGAGCCGTTTCGGGAAGCAACGGGCCCCGGCATGTGCTCGCCCGAGCCCGCCAGCAAGGGTAGCACCCGTCCCTGCTGCGACAGGTCGCGCTACCGGATGCCGGTGTCGACGAACACCTCGATCTCGGTGAACGAGCCCTCCACGACCGTGACGGTCTGCGGCTCCGCGGTCGGCGGCGTCGATGCCGCGTCGATCGTCACTTCGTAGGTCCCTGGCGAGAGCGGGATCTCGAAGTGGCCGTCGGCATCGGTGGAGGCGGTGAATGTCTCGCGGGAATCCGTCGCGGTCGCGACGACGGTGCCTTCCCAGGGGAGATCCGGACACGGAGACTCCGCCATCTCGACGGGGCACTGGGGACCGGAGATCGCTCGACCACGGACGCCCGAGGCGCCGCTCCCGTCGCCGGAGCCGTCGCCGCACGCGGCGAGGATGACGACGAGGAGGAAAGTGATCCGCTTCACACTGGATCCGACGGGCGCGAGCGCCCGGGTGGTTCCGCTAGCCGCCGTAGGCCTCCGGCTTCAGGGTGGCGATGTAGGGGAGGTTGCGGTACCGCTCGGCGAAGTCGAGCCCGTAGCCGACCACGAAGTCGGGCGGGATGTCGAACCCGACGTAGCGGATGTCGAGCGGGACCTTCTGGATACCCGTCTTCCGCAGGAGCGCGGCGACCTCCAGCGAGGCGGGTTTCCGCGCCGCGAGGTTCTTCAGCAGGTACTTGAGCGTGAGCCCGGAGTCCACGATGTCCTCGACGAGCAGCACGTCCATCCCCTCGAGATCGTGATCGAGGTCCTTCAGGATCCGCACCACGCCCGACGTCTTCGTGGCCGCTCCGTAGGAGGACACCGCCATGAAGTCGAACTCCAGCGGAAGCCGCACGTAGCGCGCGAGGTCCGCCATCACGACGAACGCTCCTTTCAGAACGCCCACGAGCAACAAGGAAGAGCCTTCGTAATCCGCCGAGATCTGCTGGCCCATCTCGGCGAGCTTGCCCTGGATCTCCTCCGAGGAGATCAGGACGCGTTCGATGTCGGGCTGGTATGCCTGCACGTAGTCGGTCAGTGTAGAGACCGCTGCCATCGCTCCCCCTTCGCGCGTCGAGGAACCCATCAACTCTCGCGGGGATCCGGGGAAGAACGAGTGACGCGAACGTACCCCTTCTCGCGGACAGCCTTCAAGCCCTCGGGTAGATCCCGTCTCCGTCCCGGCCGGCCCTCGGCGAGATCGAGCACGGCTTCGATCGCCTCCTTCGACCACGGAGCGGTCCAGTCGCCCGACAGCGCGTCGTAGGCAGCCGAACGGATCACCCGGGACGCGACGGGCGGCGGGAGGGCCGTGAGCTTCCTCGCATCGAAACGCACCTCGCCCCCGCGCTCGCTCTCGATCGTCTGCTGGTACGCGGCCACGGCGGCGGCGTTGAGCTCGTCCCGGTCGGCGCGGAGGAGGTCGGCGGTGCGGACGATCGACCTGGTCACGCCCCGGCCCGTCTTCGCCTCGAGGGCGGGCAGCACTTCGTGCCGGATCGCCGCCCGGAGGTAGCGGCGATCCTCGTTCATCGGATCGCGGCGGGGCCGCAGGTGGAGCGCGCCACAGAACGCTTCGACCTCGTCACGCGCGACGTCGAGGAGGGGTTGCACGATGCGAGCGCGCTCCCCGGATCCGGGATCGATCCCGGCCATCCCCTCTAGGCCGGAGCCACGGATCAGGTTGAGCAGCACCGTCTCCGCCTGATCGTCGAGGGTGTGGCCTTCCGCCGTGGCGTCGGCCCCGATCTCACGACGAACGTCGTTCGATGCTGCGCCTCGCCGAGCGGTGGCCCAGGCCTCCACCGAGACGCCTCGCTCCGGCCGGTCGTTCGCTCCGCGGAGATGGAATGCCAGCTTCAGCCGCTCGGCGAGCCTGCGCACGTAGACGGCGTCCTTCGCCGAATCGGGCCGGAGCTTGTGGTCGAAGTGGAAGACCGCGAGACGGATCCTGAAGAGCCGCCTGAGGTACCAGAGCGAGTAGAGGAGACACACCGAGTCGGGACCGCCGCTGCACGAGACGAGGATCAGGTCCCCGGGCGCGAACAGATCGTGCTCCCGCGCCGTCTTCGTGACCCGCTCGAGCACCTTGGCGACGGCCGGCGGCCGGCGCGGCACGTCAGCTCCCGGCGACGCGCGCGACCCAAGCAGATGGTTCGGCGATCTCCTCCACCGTGGGGAGTCCCTCGGGTGCGAGCCAGACGCGGTTGAGCCCGTCCATGCCCGCGCGCGACACGACCTCTCGGACGAACCGCTCGCCGGCGTCGTACTGCTCGATCTTCTTGTCGAATCCGATCGCGCGCTGGAAGGAGCGCTCGATCCCGCCGGCGCGCCGCCGGCGCTCGGCGAGCGCCTTGCGCATCCGGCCGAGATCCTTCACGTGGTCCTTCGCGACCTCGTTCATCACGAAGGAGGCATGTCCCTCGAGCAGGGACATCACGCCCTGGACGTGCCGCACGATCTCGCGCTGCTCGTCGTTCAGCAGGAGGAACAGCCCGCCCATGCCACGGACGTCGGCCCCGGCGCGCGCCTCGTCGATCGCTCGGCGGAGCTGCTTCCCCAGGTCGTTCGACTCCAGGCTCACCGTGCCGAGGTACCGATCCACCTGACCGCGGATGTGATCGCGCAGCCACGGCGCCGACCCGAACTGCACGCGATGGGTCACCTCGTGGACCGCGATCCACAACCGGAAGTCGCGGGGCGGGAGGAGGAACCGTTGCTCGACCTCCGCCACGTTGGGACCGACGAAGTAGAGCAGCCCTTCGTCGTCGGGCGGGAGGAACGCGTCGTACTGACCCAGGACGCGACGCGAGACGTAGCCGAGGAGCGCACCCGCCTGCGCGCCGAGGGCCTTCCGGCGGAGCGAGCCGTTACCGGAACCTTTCGCGAGGATGCGGCCGGCCAGAGGCTCCAGCATCCGCTGGAGACCGTTCAGGTTCGCGCGGATCCATTCGCTCCTCGCCATGACCCACGCGCGCGATCGGAACCCACTCGGATCCAGCGACGTGAACTCGGTGATCCGCTCCTCCGCGAACGGGGTCAGCTCCGCGAAGTCCTCGCGCATGCGGGCACGTTCGGACGCGGGGACGGAGACGCCGGGGCCCGCCACTCGCCGACCGATCGCGAGCGCGGCCTCCCAGTCCGCCAGCCGGGCGGCCTGCGATCCCATGGACCAGTCGACCTGGGTGGCGTCCATCCCGACAGGCTACGCGCTCGGCGAGGCTAGGCCTCGCCGGCCGCCTTCTTGCGAGCGGCGATCATCGCCGCGCGTCGCGCCTGTCCCTCCGC
>CBHFMJ010000138.1:0-6801 GCA_965994715.1 uncultured bacterium
GGATCGGCCTCCTTCGTCGATGGTCGCGAGGTGGCGTTCGACGTCGTGGGACGCGACCAGCTCTCGGACCTCGCGGTGCTCCGGCTCCAGGGAGACGGATTCGCATCGGCGGAGCTCGGTGAGGCCGCAGGGCTTCGTGTCGGGCAACTGGTCGTGGCGATCGGCAACCCGATGGGGTTCGCGGGCTCCGTCACCGCCGGCGTCGTCAGCGCGCTCGGGCGGGCCCTCCCGGTGCAAGCAGGCCGAGTCGTGGAGAACGTGATCCAGACGGACGCCGCCCTCAACCCCGGCAACTCGGGAGGGGCGCTCGCGGACGGGCGCGCGCGGGTCGTCGGGATCAACACCGCGATCGCGGGGTTCGGGTTGGGTCTCGCCGTCCCCATCGACGATTCGACGCGACGGATCATGCACGCCCTCATGTCCGCCGGCAGGTTCCAGCGCGCCTACATCGGCATCGCGGGTGGCGGGCGCCCACTTCCGCCCCGAGCGGCTGCGGCGGTCGGCCGGGAGGAAGGCGTCGAGATCATGGAGGTGGTGGACGGCAGCCCCGCAGCGCGTGCGGGCATCCGATCCGGCGACCTGATCGTGGAGCTCGACGGCGCGCCGATCACCGATGCCCGCGACCTGCAGCGGCTGATGGTCGGCGAGGTGATCGGCCGGTCGATGGAGGCGCGCGTCTGGCGAGACGGCTCCCTCCGCAGCATCGCGATCCACCCGGTCGAACTGACGGCCGCCTGACTCTGGGATCCTCGCTGGTCTCAGCAGGTCACGTGCAGGATCGCGTTGGAGCCGCCCGGTGCTCGCTCCAGCTCCACGATCGCCTCTGACGTGGGGAGTACCAGGAGCTCGACGCCTCGCCGCTCTGCTTCCTCCGCAACGTCGTCGACGACGGGCAACGATCCCGCGGCTCCGCTGCCGATCACGAGACGCTCACAATCCCAGGGGATGTCCTCGCCCAAGGAGAGCGGCGTGTGCCCATATCGGGCCCGGAGGGCTTTCGACGGTCCCTTCTTGCGCTTCCTGATGCCCCCGCGATCGATCACGAGATCGTGCTCGTAGGTCGTGCCATCGACCTCGATCGACCCGAAGGCGAACCGTCCGAACCGCATCGACTCCCAGTGTAGGTTCACGGGCCGCCGGTCGAGGCACGGACCGACGGCGCAACCTCGGAGGCGAAGAGTTCCACCTGGCCGAGCGGGTCGCCGGTTCCCGGCCAGAAGATGAACGCGTCCATACCGATGTCCACCAAGCTGGCCAGCTCCTCGACCCAGTACGAGACGGGCCCGACGAGTCGCTCCCTTCTCTCCGGATGGATCGCGCCCATCAGGGTGTAGACGCGCCGGATCGAGGCCGGATCGCGACCGGCGGTGGCGGCGGCCTCGTCGATCCGGCGCAGGTAGCCGGGGAGGGCCTCGGGTGGCGCCCACGGCGAGGACGGCACCCACCCGTCGGCCTTCCTCCCGATCAGGTCCAGGATCCGCCGTCGACCGGCGCCGACCCAGATCCCGATGTCGTGCGCAGGCTTCGGACCGGTGTGGAAGCCCGCGAGCCGATAGTGCTTCCCTTCGAACCGCACGCCGCGCTCGCCGCTCCAGACCAACCGCATCACGTCGATCGCTTCCTCGATCGCCTCGACGGCCTCGGCCGGTGTGCGTCTCGGCCCGCCCGCGGCTTCGATCGCCTCCCAGAAGCTGCCCGCGCCGAGACCGAGCTCGATCCGTCCACCCGTGAGAACGTCGAGCGACGCGGCGGACTTGGCCAGGATCGCGGGCGGTCGGAGCGGGAGGTTGGCCACGTCGGGGAAGAAGCTGATCCGCGAGGTCTGCCCCGCGAGGAACGCGATCAGCGACCACGTGTCGTGGAACCGCCACTGGTACGGGTGGTCCTGGATCCCGATCAGGTCGAGGCCGCCGTCATCGGCCGCGTGGGCCAGGTCGAGGATCTCCTCCTGCTTCGACCAGTCCGGAGTGATGCTGATCCCGAACTCCGCACGCGTGAACATCGACTCGCTCCTTCGGCTCGACGGCCGTCCCATCCTGTTCTCGAACCAACCACCGGGTCCGTAGGCTCCTTCCATCGTGACCGGTCAGGAACTGCATGGCGTCGTGGTCGCGGGCTTGGGACGCGGTGCCGAGCTGCTCGCCGACGAGCGCGTACTCGACCGGATCGAGGAGGTCTTCGGACTTCGCGTGGTGCCGGGAACGTTGAACGTGCGGCTCGACGCCTCACTCGACCGAATCCTTACGACTCGCTACGTGGCAGCATCGGACATCGACCCCGGTTGGGAAGCCGCGACTGGACAGGCCGGCTATCACCTCGGGCATGTCCTCGTCGCCGGGCGCTATCGAGGGATCGCGTTCCAGGCCGACGAACCCGGCTACCCCGAGGACCTCGTCGAGATCATGTGCGAGGTCCATCTCCGATCGACCCTCGGCCTGGAAGGCGGCGATCCGATCTCCGCTACCGTCACTCCCGGAGGTGAACCCTCTTCGGGTTCGCTGGCACGGTGGAGAGCCGCCGTGGGGTCAACACTCTTCTTCGCGCTTGCACCGGGCATCGTTGCAGGGCTGCTCCCTTGGATGATCACGCGATGGCAGGTCGCTGATCCTCCTCCCTGGCCGCTGCGGGCGTTCGGCGCGGCGTTGCTCGTCGCCGCGGTCCTCGTGCTGGTTTCCGCGTTCGCTCGATTCGTGACGGAAGGGCTCGGGACACCCGCCCCGGTGGCGCCGACGCAGCGGCTCGTGATCGGCGGACTGTATCGGTACGTAAGGAATCCGATGTACCTTGCCGTCCTCGCCGCGATCGCGGGGCAGGCGCTGATCCTCGGTCGTATCGAGCTGGTGGCATATGGCTTCGTCGTCGCGGTCGCTTTCGTGGCGTTCGTCCGGGTGTACGAAGAACCGACCCTGAGGGCGACGTTCGGCGACGCGTACGAGACCTATCGTCGCGCCGTTCCCGGATGGTGGCCCCGTCTGCGTCCATGGACGCCCGACTGACGTTCCTCCCTACCCGCCCTCGGGCTGCTCGGCGTCGCGGAACGTCAGGGCGTAGACCTCCTGACCCTTCGGGTACTCCTTGGTCGGACGACTCTCGCGCGTGGCCGTCATGCCGAGCGCCTCGTAGATGCCGTCCTGCTCGTCGTGGAGGTGCTCACCCAGGTAGACGTTCGCGAAGATCTCCTGCGGTCGCGACGCCGCGTTCACCATCCGCACGGCGCCCACGACGGGCGGTCCTACCAACGTGAGCTCCCCGGCGATCTCGACGAGGAAGCCCGGTCCGGCGTCGAGGCCGATCGCGAGGCCGACGCCGTCGGACAGGTTCCGAGAGTTCCGCCGGAAGTCCTCGAGCACGCGCCGATGGAAGAGCTCGATCAGCTCGTGCGCGGTGTGTGCGAGATTGCCGGCGGCCTCCACGAACCGCCGCTGGTATTCCTCCTTCGGCGTCGAGGGAGCGATCCAGTACGCGAGGAAGCCGTCGCCGGTGAACTTGTCGAACCACCCGCCCGGCGTCCCGATCCCGCTCCGGACCGCGGAGACGAACTTGTCCATGATCTTCGCGAACCGCTCGAACTCGACGGCTTCCTTCATCAGCAGCGTCGACTCTCGGATGTCCGCGGCCATCACGAACATCTGCAAGGGGGTCGTGTCGATGACCGCGTCGAGGAGCTGCTCGCGCTCGAAGCGCTCCTCCCAGTCCGGCGGCGCGTGGACGGCGAGGAGGTCCGCGATCCGCGCTCGTTCCTCGTCGCGATCGACCGGCTCCGGCGTCTCTTCCTCGACCATGTCGAGGGAGCGTAGCCGGGGATCCTCGATCAGCGCGGCTTGCCCTCGCGCAGCGCAGCCACCGACTTCGCGATCCGGCGCTGCCGCGTCTCGTCGGTCTTCGCGCCCTCGATCGAGGAGATGTGCCATCCCTTGTTGCTGTTGGACAGCCCGTCGAAGGTCGCCTTCGCCTTCGGTTCCTTCCTGAGGGCGGCGGCGAAGTCCTTCGGCATCGTGACCACGCGCGGCGCGGTGTCGAGCTCGATGTCGACGTCGATCACGTCGCCGCCGGCGACCTTGGCGCCCGCTCGGTTCTCGGCGCTCACCCCGACCATGAACCGCCCGCCCATCGAGGCGATCGTGTTCCGGTAGGTGAAGCCGTTGATCGTGACGCGCACCGCCGGCCGTTTCCCGGCGCCGAGACCCTCCACGACGGTGGACGGGACCTCGAAGCCGGTCGCGGTCTTGCCGGCCTGTTCCAACGTGGTGCGGAACCTCACGTGAGCGCCCTCACTCGAAGAATCCCTTGAGTGCGGGCGCCAAGACCGTGGGGTCGACGTTGTGGCCCTGTCCGTCGAGGAGCCTGACCTGGCCGTCCGGGAGCGCATCCGCGAGCGCTTGCGCGGTCTCCCGCATGAACGGCATGTCGGCTCCTCCAGCGACCACGAGGGTGGGCACCTTCACGGACGCGGCCTGATCGGTCGGCACCGAGTAGTCGCCCATGATCCTCGCGTCGTACGCGAGCGTGTGGGCCAGCGCCTCCTGGTTCGGCCACCAGGGCTCGTTCCGCGCCTGCGCGGCGAACTCGGGCGGCATGCCCACGACCTTGGTCATGAAGTACTCGGCCGCGTCTCCCCTGCGTCCCTCCGCCACCATCGTCTCGTACTGCTCGACCTGATCCTTCGGCGGCCTGGCGTTCTCGTCGATGATGTACGGCGGCTCCCAGAGCGCGAGCTTCGTGACCGGGAGCCCGGCCGCCGTCGCCTGGAATGCCAGGGCAGCGCCTGACGACGAGCCGTAGAGGTTCGCCGAGCCGCCGGCGGCCTCGAGCATCGCCTCGATGTCTTCGATCTCGCGCTCGATGGCATACGGCGGCGTGTCCCCGCTGGGACCGCGGCCGCGGCGATCGTAGTTCAGGACCGTGAAGTCGGACGCGAGCTCGTGCGCGAGCGGCGCGTTCGACATGCGATCGACCGATCCGCCGGTGACCAGGACGACGGGTGCCCCTCCGCCCATCCGATCGAAGGCGATGGCGGTCCCGTCCCTCGAGGTGACCGTTTCCATGGGGATATCCCCTCCTCGGTTCGAGCTTACGAGAACAGCTTCGTGAGCCAGGACTCCCAGGCCTGCTCGGTCTCTCGCTGATCCAGGCCGTCGACGAAGATGTGATGGCCGACGCCCGTCGGACCGCCGAACACACTGATGTGCATGAACCGGTAGATCCCGTCGTCGGTGCGGACACCGAGGAAGTCCCGGGAGAGCCAGTCCACCTCGCCGTCGAGCTGTGGGAGCCCCTCGGGCGTGAGTCCGACCCGATCGCCGAGCTGCGGGGGACCCGCGAGCCCGAGCCCGCGATGGAACGTCGCCCACGCCTCTTCGCGGTCAGGGACCACCGCTCCGCCGAACACGTTCACCGGGATCGCCTTCCGTCCGCGGAAGTACGTGAGGTAGACGCGCAACTTGTCGAAGTACATCGGGTCGCCCTCGGAGAGGCCCTCGTACTCCTTCTCCCAGTTGTCCCCGAGGAAGCCGCTGTGGACCCACCGGACGACGGTGCTGCCCTTGTCCCGACCTTCGACGAGGTACTCGAACGCATGGACCGCGCCGTCCTCACCTTCCTGCGTGCGGCTCGCGAAGTGTGTGGGCGGCTGCCATGTCGTCACCGTGGCCTCCTCCGAGGAGCCGCGGAACTTCATGAGGGTCGTCCCGCCCTCGCGAGGCTCGATCTCGTTCACACCCATGAACCAGGCGTCGACGCCGGGGCCGGTGGCGATCGCGTCCCACACCTCCTCGGGGGTCGCCGGGACCTCGATCTCGTGGGTCAGCTCGAACGGGTGTGCCATCTCAGTGCCCCTCTCCGTCGGATGCCGCCGGCGCGTCCGTCGTCTCGGTCGGAACGTCGCCCTTGAGTCTCGGGTGGACCGCCACGATCAGGCGGTGGTCGCGACCGCGCGGAGCGTTCTCGTCGTGGTACTTGCTTACCAGCGAAGTGACCGAAGCGGCCAGTTCCTCGGCGAAGGCCGACCGGTCGGCCGCCGAGGCGAACCGGATCTCGCCGTCCATCGCGAACGTGGCCAAGCGCTTCTGAGCCTTCGTCGCGCCGGCCACGAGCTGTCCCACGTCCCGCACGGCCCTCGCCGCCACCGCGATCAACCACCGCGCGGAGAGCCGGTCCGGGGCGCGGGACGGGTCCGGCTGGACGCCGTCGAGGGCAGCCGGAGAGATCACGTAGGAGAGCGCCGTCGCACGGACCACCCGTTCCGTCATATTGCCCTTCTTCCGTTCCTCGACGAGCTCCACGAGGCCGTGCCGCTCGAGCGCCTTGAGGTGGTAGTTCACGTTCTGGCGAGGGAGACCGAGCGTGCCGGCCAAGCTCGTCGCGGAGCCGGGTTCGGCCAGCTCGGCCAGCAGGCGGCTCCGCACGGGGTCCAGGGAAACCTCGGCTGCCTCGGGGTCTTCGATCACGGCCACATCGATCACGAGTGCCATGTTGCCACCGACAGTTCTTTTTGTCAAGATCAGAGAAATCTTCGGTGGACATCCGGGTGGCCGTTCACCGAGGCGGGTTGTAGACAGGAAGGGCGACCCCGAACACGAGGAGGATCCATGCTGTCGAGGAACGACCCCGAACTCGCGCTCCGGCTCAGCAAGGACGTCGACGGGCGCGTGATCGCGCCCGGCGATCCCGACTACGACGATGCCCGGGCGGTGTTCTACGGCGGGATCGATCGTCGGCCGGCGGTGATCGTCCGCGTCGCGAGCGACACTGTCTGCTTTGCCTCGCTTTGCTCGGCGGCGCCGCACATTCAGTTGAACCGTC
>CBHFMJ010000139.1:0-6800 GCA_965994715.1 uncultured bacterium
ATCGTCATCTGACATGGCACGAGCTTCACCCCGAGATCCTTCGCGAGCTCGATCAGTTCCTCCGGGCTCGCGACATGATGCTCCTTCGCGAGCTTCCGCATCATCGCCGGACCCGCGCCGGCGAAGTTCATCTTCCCCAGCTTCACGTGTTCGAGACCCGGCCGGTCCATCGTGGAGAGTAGCTTCTGCATCCAGTTGTCTCCGGTGATCCGCACGTCATCCTTCACGAGCGGGAAGAGCCCCCAGAAGGTGAAGAAGATCGTGGTTTCCATCCCCATCGCGGCCCCTGTGGTGCCGAGGATCAACGTCGGCCAGACCCGGTCGAGATCGCCGCTCCACGCCATGATCACCAGCTTCCGGTGCGGTGTGTGGGGAGCCACCTCATCCGTTACCGGGCGAACAGCCTCCGCCGTTGCCGCCATGTCGCTCACCCCTTCCTGATCAAGAATCGGAACACGCCGTCTTCATCCGAGTGCTCGATGAGCTCGTGGCCGGTCGAGCCGGACCACGCCGCGAAATCGGGCACCGACCCGGGATCCGTCGCGAGAACCTCGAGCAGGTCACCGACGGCGAGCTCCCGGATAGCCTGTGCCGTTCTCGCGATCGGCAGCGGGCAGGCGAACCCTTTCATGTCCAACGTCTTCATGATCGTCGCGCTCATCGCTCACTCCTCTCCTCGCATCGCCCGCTCGGGGATCCGTCCCTGGGGCACGGTCTCCCAATACAGGCGGTTGAACAGCCACTTCGCGGCGTGCCACATCCGAGTCGGCTGTGGCGGGGCCGGCGGATGCTCGTAGTCGAACCGCAGCGTGGTCGCTCGGCCGTCGCCGGTCTCCAGGAAGCACATGACTCGGCCGCCGTAGTTCGATCGCGGCGCCGTGCCTCGGATCAGTGACGCGATCCGGCTGGCCACCACGGGTGCCTCGAAATGGGCCGTGGACCCGCTCTTCGAGATCGGAAGGTCGGTCCCATCCCCGATGGCGAAGATCCGTTCATGGCCTTTCACCTGGAGCGTGTGGCGGTCTGTAGGGATCCACCCTCCCGGGTCGCCCAGATGGGACGCGTCGATCGCTTCCTGTCCCCGGTGCGGTGGCACGAGCACGAGCAGGTCGTATTCCGCCTTGTCGCCCTCGAGCGAGCTCACGACGCGGGCAGAGGCATCCACCGATTCGACGTTGAAGAACGTCTCGAGCTCGATCCCTCGTGCCAACATGATCGGTTGGATCAGTTTCGAAGCGCTTTCGATCGTGAACGCCCGGTTCAGCGGGGAAAGGAGGGTGATCTCACTCCGCTCCCGCAGGCCGCGGCGCCGCAGGAACTGGTCGAGCATGAAGACGAACTCCACCGGCGCAGGCGGGCATTTGTATGGGATGCCGGCCACACCGACCTTGACCCGTCCTCCACGGAAACGTCTGAGCGCCTCGCGGAGACGCTCGGCGTCCTCCAGCGAGTAGAAGCCGAACGATCCCTCGCCGAGCCCGGGGATCTGCTCCGGGACCAGCCGCGCGCCGGTCGCGATCACCAAGTAGTCCCAGTCGAGGCTGCCGCCCCGTTCCAGCTGGACGCTGCCCGCGTCCGGATGGATCCGGACCGCCCGCTCGATCGCGAGATCGACGTCGCGGCGGAGCAACGTGCGCTCGTCGCGGGCGAGCCATCGGCCGTTCGCCTCGCCCACCGCCAGGTAGAGGAAGCCGGGCTGATAGACGTGCATGCCGGTCGGATCCACCACCGTGAGCCGCGCGTCCCGGCCGAGCTCCTTCGAGAGCAGATTCGCCGCCAGGGTCCCCCCGACCCCGCCGCCGAGCACCACGATCCTCGCCGGCATCGGGCTACCTCATCTTCCGCACGACGAAGCTCGTCGCACCGTCCGTCTCGGTGACGGAGACGAGCTCGTGGCTCGCCTTCTCGACCCACGCCGGGATGTCGGTCAGCGAGCCCGCATCGGTCGAGAGGACTTCGATCACATCCCCGATCGATCCCTCCCGGATCGCTCCGATCAGGCTCATGAGTGGGCCCGGGCAGGGCATCCCCCGAGCGTCGATGGACCGGGTCACGTCGGTCACCTGTGTCATCGCTGCCACCCCCGTTTCCTCACACGAACGTGATCGCACCGCCGGCCGCGGCCAGGAATGCGGCCACGCCGCGAACGTCATCCACCAGCGGATCCAGGTCGTCCGGACTGATCTTCAGCAGGTCCATCGAGAGCGAGCACGCGTGGATCGACACGTCGCCGATCTCCTTCGCCTCGCGAAGCATCTCGCTCCAATGCATGCCCTCATGACACCCCCAGAGGGTCTGTCCCTCCGATCCAGCCTCGGGCGACAGTCCATGGCCCTTCGTGATGCGATCGGCACGGAAGGCGTCGAGCGCCCAGAACTGCAGCAGGATCTCGACCTTCCGCTCCATCGCGGCGCCTCCGACGACCAACACCGCAGCCGCTGTCAACCTGTCGTCGGTGCCGGAGCACAGTACGAGGGAGAGGTTGTCGGATCCTTCGGCGTTCACGATCGACCTCCTTGGTTCGTCCTACCGTGCCACGGAGGCTGGCCGGAAAGAGGGGCCGGAAGGTTCTGCTTCGACGGGACGTTCGGCACACGCCATCGATCCGGCCGAGACTGTTCGCACTCGCGTCGGTTACACACAGCGAGGCGTGAGTTCGACTTGAGGGAGATATCTCGCGCGTGGTGATCGACAACGCGAAGAACCGCGACGACGACTGGGCAGCCCCCGATCGGCTTCGCACGATCCTGCGGTAGGTGATCGAGCACGCCTGCCCACGTGACCACCGATGAAACGGGACGGCCGGCACCTACTACCCGGGAGCTCTCGTCCGGCTGCCCATCCAGGCCTGGACGTTCTCGACGTGCCGGAGCGGCTCGGCCGCATGTTCGCAGGCGAGCGGATCCACACAAGATGGATTGCCCTCGCCGGTGAAGAAGTTGAAGCGGCACGTGTCGCAATACACATCCAGCTCCTCGGGGAGATATGGACAGTCCCCCCATGCGCAGCTCCGTTCGCCCTCACCGGTCGCGATATCGAACCCGCAGCCGGGACACTTCCTGAACTCCTCCCAACGCGCCATCGGATCCTCCTTCCCGTGGTGATCCTCGACGGGTCATCGCCTCTCTGGCAGGGCCGAAAGGGCCGCTCTGGATGGGACGGATGGCGGGGGGTCGCGACGAGCCGAAGCTTGCGGTCCATCTCGCGGAAGGGCCTAGCTCGCTCGAGAACGGAGCATCCATCCATGCGCGAGGCCGAGGCCGGTAAGGCACGACACTCGTCGAGGGAAGAGGAGGGCCGCTCGCTGGAGCTGCCTTCGACAACCGATCGATGGTATGCGTCGTGAGGCACGTGAGGTCTATAGATTGCTGTGGAGTCGGGTTGCTGCGGCCGTCACGAGGGACCAGCAGCATCTCGAGAACTGATCGCAGTGAACGCGTGGGATCGGGCGATCAGGAGGGGGGAACCAGCGATGAAGGTTCTGCTCGCGACGGACGGCTCCGAGCCCGCGATGCGAGCGTGTGAGTCCGCCTCCTCGCTGCTCGTTGCTGGGCGAGACCAGGTACGGCTCCTCACCGTCTTGTCGTACAGCGAGTATCCGTATTCGCTGGTTCCCGACGACGTACCTCTCGGCGATGAGGCCGAACGAGCCAGGCGCGTCATGGAGGACATCCATCGACTCACGGATCGGTCCCGACGGCAACTCGAAGACAGCGGCCACACCGTCGAGACCGCTCATCGATTCGGGAACCCAACCGATGAGATCATTGCCGAGATCGAGGAATGGCTTCCGGACCTGGTCATCCTGGGACGACGAGGGGTGCGTGGAATCGGACGGTGGATAGGGAGCGTTTCCGAACACGTCCTCCATCACGCGAATGTCCCGCTACTCCTCGTTCCTTGATCAACGCATCAGCGAGCGACTCGAGGGGACTCGTCCTCCCTCCCTCGGAGGTCTCGGCCCTGGGCGGGGGCGAGCCTGCGGCGCCGGCCTAGGATGCCACCCGCACGCGGGAATCCACGACGACCGCCCGCGCCTCCCCCACCATCACGGGGTTGCAGTCCATCTCGCGGACCGCTTCATGATGGGATGCGAGGGCGCTCACGCGGAGGATTATCTCTTCGAGGGCGTGGACGTCGGCAGGCGGCGCCCCCCGATAGCCGTCCAGCAGTAGGAACGTCTTGAGCGAGCGAACCATCTCGCGGGCAGCCGCGTCCGTGAGCGGTGCGACGCGTACCGCGACGTCCTTCAAGAGCTCCGCGGTCGTGCCGCCTGCGCCGCACGCGACGATCGGCCCGAAGACGTCGTCGTGCGTGACACCGACCAGCATCTCCACGCCGTCCACCATCTCCTGGACGGAGTACCCTTCCAACGGTTCCCCGAGGACTCCAAGGCGTTGCTGCATCTCCATCGCGGCCGCGACGACGACGTCGCTACCTCTCAGCCCCAGTCGAACACCTCCAACGTCGGTCTTGTGCAGAGGGCCGATCGCCTTGAGCGCCACGGGGCGCCCGAGCTCGGCCGCGTGACGTCCCGCCTCCTCCGGTGTGATCGCCAGCTTCGACGCGGCGGTCGGGATGCCGTAGCAGGCGAGTAGTCCGTCAACTTCCTCGGGTTCCAGCCAGCCGCTCCCCCGGGAGAGGGCTGAGGCCAAGATCCCATCGGCCTCATCGGACCGGACATCCGTGAAGAGAGGAACGGTGCCGGGGTCTCGGTCACGCCATCGTCCGTGCTCCACGGCTCTCGCGGCCGCGATGGCCGCCTGCTCCGGGAACGCGAACGAGGGGAACCATCTCCGCCCACTCTCCGGGTTGACCGGAACCTCTCCCCCCGACATGAAGCTCACGAGCACCGGCGTGCCGCTCTCGAGCCTCCCGATCGCCCGTCCGATCCCACGGGCGACATCGTGGACATGCGCTTCGAGAGGAGGGATGTAGATCACGATCGCGATGTCGATAACCGGATCGTTCGCGACGGCCAGCACCGCTCGCTCGTAATCCTGGCCCGTCGCGGACGCGATCATGTCGACGGGATTGCCCGTCGACGCCTCGGACGGCAGGAAGGTGTGTAGGTCGTCCTTGGTCTCCTGAGACAGAGGAGGCAGGACCAGTCCGTTCGCCTCACAGGTGTCTGCACAGAGGATCCCGAGCCCGCCAGCGTTCGTGACGATCCCGACGCGGTTGCCTGTGGGGGACGGTTGGGTGGCGAGCAGCATCGCGACGTCGAACATCTCGGCGAGTGTGTCGGTGCGGATCACGCCGTTCTCGCGGAAGAGCGCGTCGACCGTGAGGTCAGACGTTGCGACGAGGGATCCGGTATGCGATCCCGCGGCGCGCCGACCCGCCTGCGTGCGGCCACTCTTCACGGCGACGATCGGTTTGTGCTTGCCGATCCGGCGCGCGAGATGCGAGAACCGGCGCGGGTTCCCGAACGACTCGAGGTAGAGGAGGACGACGTTGGTACGCGCGTCATCCTCCCAGTAGCTGAGCATGTCGTTCCCCGAGATGTCGGACTTGTTCCCCACGGACACGAACGAGGACAAGCCGATTCCCCTCCGGCCCGTCTCGCTCATCACGGCGATGCCCACCGCGCCGCTTTGGGACAGGAATCCCACTGACCCCGCCTCCGGCACGATCGTCGCGAACGTACCGTTGAGGCCTACCTCCGGATCCGTGTTGACCACTCCCATGCAGTTCGGTCCCACGATCCGCATCCCCCATCGGCGGCAGATCTCCAGGAGCTCCCGCTGCCGGGCTGGACCATCGCCCCCGGTCTCCGCGAAGCCGGCCGAGATCACGACCAAGCCGCGCACGCCGTTCCGGCCACACGACTCGGCCACCTCTGCGACGAGCGGCGCCTTCACGGCGATGAACGCGACGTCCACTGGGCCGGGGACGTCGTCGATCGTCGCGTACGACTTGACACCCTGAACCGCCGGGGCCGAAGGGTTCACCGGATACACGGTGCCCTTGAAGGGGTGAGTGAGAAGGTTCCGCAGGAGGCGCCCACCGATGCTCGCTTCGTCCCGGGAAGCTCCGATGACGGCAACCGTCTCCGGTTCCAGGATGGTGCGGACAGCGCTCGCCGCGGCCACTGCCTCCCGCTCCTCGTACTGTTTGACGGCTTCCTCCGTGGGTGCTGTGGCGATCTCCACCGATACGGCACCTGGCTTCGCGCGGATGGAGATCGGGAAACCGCTCTGGCGGAACACATCGATCATCCGGTGGTTCTCGGGGAGGATCTGGGCTTCCAACGTTGCGATCCCTGCCGCGTACGCGGCGTCGACCAGGTTGCCGACCAGAAGCGACCCCAGACCAGACCCTTGGAGCGCGTCGGTCACACTCACGCTGAGCTCAGCCCTCGTCGCGTTCTCCCGGATGAACTGTGCGCCTCCCACCACGTGCCCGCCGTCACTGCCCGTGACCGCGATCAAGGTGAGGTGGTCCGGGTATCCGGGTCTCACCGCCCTGGTCGCCAGATCGGTGACGTCGATCGATGTCGACCAGAAGCGCAGTCTCCTGCTCTCGTCCGAGAGTCCGATCAGGTAGTCCTCGACGGCCTCTTGATCCTGTGACCTCGCAGGTCTCAGATGCACGGTCCGACCGTCACGGAGAACCACGTCCTTCTCGAGGTTCTTCGGGATCCCTTCGTCGCTCATGCAAGACGAACCGTATCGGGGACGTGGGGGCCTCGCCAGGCCGAGACCTGGCGCGGTGCTCGGCTACCCGCGAGGCGGGGAGTCGAGCGCCGAACGTCCTTCCTACGGAACGACGATCACCGGCTTCTCGGACAGGTGCAG
>CBHFMJ010000140.1:0-6693 GCA_965994715.1 uncultured bacterium
CGATCCGCCACGAGGTGTCGACCACCACGTCGACCGTCTCCCGGTGGGGTGTGGGCTCATCGCGCTCGATCTCGGAGACATACCGCCATCCCATGGGGCCGGGGGCGCAGCGGAAGTCCTCGGTTCCGACGACGTCGCCGCTCCGCCCGCGCACCGAGTACCGGCCGCTCGGCACGTCAGACCTGTGGCTGGAGCCCGAGGTCCCGCGCGATCACCAGGCGGAGGATCTCGCTCGTCCCCTCGCCGATCTCGAGCACCTTCGCGTCGCGGTACGCACGGGCGACCGGGAACTCCTCGGTGTAGCCGTAGCCGCCGTGCACCTGGATCGCCTCGCGTGCGACATCGACGGCGGTCTCGCTCGCGCGGAGCTTCGCGATCGCGGCCTCCGTGGTGTAAGGCCGTCCCTGGTCCTTCAGCCAAGCGGCTCGGTAGGTCAGCAGCCGCGACGCCTCGACCGCGGCACGCATGTCGGCGAGCTTGAACGCGATCGCCTCGTAGTTCCCGATCGGCCGTCCGAAGGCCTCACGATCCTTCGCGTAGCTCAGGCTGGCATCGAGGCACCCCTGGGCGAGGCCCACCGAGAGCGCCGCGATCGAGATCCGTCCGTCGTCCAGTGCGGCCAGACATTGGGCGAGACCCTTGCCGCGCTCCCCGAGGAGGTGGTCCTCGGGGACCCGGCATCCCTCGAAGGACAGCTCGTGGGTGTCGCTCGATCTCCACCCCAGCTTCCGGTAGGGGGGGCCGACCGAGAACCCTGGCGCGTCGGCCGGCACCACGACCGTGGAGACGCCGTTGGCTCCGGCATCGTCTTCCGTGCGACACGCCACCACCACGAACCCGGTGATCTGGGACCCACTGTTCGTGATGAACGACTTCGATCCGTCGATCACCCAGCTCCGGCCGTCGAGCCGGGCCCTCGTCCGGAGCGCGGCGGCGTCCGAGCCGCTCCCCGGCTCCGTGAGGCCGAACCCCGCGAGCATCTCGCCCGCAGCGATCGGGGGGAGCCACCGCTGTCGCTGCTCCGTGCTCCCGTAGCGTGCGATCATCCCCGCAGCCAGCCCCGACGCGACCGATACCGTGACCGCGACGCTCGCGTCGGCCCTGCCCAGTTCCTCGATCACCAGCGCCCAGGTGACGGCGTCTGCTCCGAGCCCTCCGTGCTCCTCGGGGATCGGGACACCGCAGATCCCGAGCTCGCCGAGCTTCTTCACGATGTCGAGGGGGAGTTCCTCGTGCTCGTCCCGCTCGCCGGCGCCCGGCGCGATCTCGTGGGTGGCGAACTCCCGGACGAGGTCGCGGACCTGCTGCTGCTCGGGCGAGAGCTCGAACTCCATCGATCGAGAGTACCGGCTTCCGAGAATGGGTCCCTATGCGAGAGGATGGGAGCCGATGAGTGACACGGTGACCGTCGATCCGCTGGAGGAGGGCCGCGGGGCCTACGCGCGTCGTGCCTGGCCGGAGGCCTACCGACTGCTGCAGGAGGCGGATCGCGAGGGGCGCTTGGAGCCCGGGGACCTCGAGGCGCTGGCGAAGTCCGCGTGGTGGATCGGGCTCGCGACGGAGTCGATCGCGGCGTTCGAGCGGGCCTACGCGCTCCACCTCGAGCGGGGGAACCGCTCGATGGCCGCGATGATGGCGCTCACGCTCCGCCGGGAGTACGGGGCGAAGATGGCCGGCTCCGTTGCGAAGGCGTGGCTGCACCGCGCGGAGCACCTCCTCGAGGGGGAGCCCGAGGCCGTCGCGCACGGCTACCTCGCGATCGCACACCGTGAGCTCGA
Organism: uncultured bacterium; assembly: GCA_965994715.1. Taxonomy (GTDB): domain Bacteria; phylum Actinomycetota; class UBA4738; order UBA4738; family HRBIN12; genus JAJNBA01. The sequence goes on from CBHFMJ010000140.1 coordinate 1,779, forward strand.
CTTCGACCGCGGGGATCTCGAGGGAGCGCTCGCGCACCTCGATCGCGCGCAGGAGATCGCCTCGCGACTGGACGACGCCGACCTCCCCGTCTGGGTCGCGATCAGCCGCGCGGAGGTGTTGGGGACGTCCGGGAGGCTCGACGAAGCGTTCGGTTTGATGGAGGGGGCCGCCGCGGTCGCCGTGGGCGGCGAGCTCGGCCCGTTCACGACCGGCGCGGTGTTCTGCGCGGTGATGTCGGTATGCCGCGAGACCGCGGACTATCGGCGCGGTACCGAGTGGGCGGAGGTGTCGAAGCGCTGGTGCGAACGGCAAGACATCAGCGGCTTCCCGGGGATCTGCCGCGTCCACCGGGCCGAGTTCATGCGGCTCACCGGTGCGTGGGCCGACGCCGCCTCGGAGGCGGAGAGGGCATCGGATGAGCTCCAGCGCTTCCATCCCGCGATGGCGGGGGAGGCGTTCCACGAGCTGGGAGAGATCCGGCTCCGCATGGGCGACCTCGAGGGCGCGGAGGACGCCTTCAGCCAGGCCAATGCGCTCGGATCGGAGTCGCAACCGGGCAAGGCGCTCCTGCTCCTGGCGCGAGGTCGCACGGACGCCGCGGCGGCCTCGATCAAGGGCAGCCTCGAGGAGATCACGTGGAACAAGCTCGCGAGGGCCCGGTTGCTCCCGGCGCAGGCGGAGATCGCGAAGGTGCTGGGCGATCTCCCCACCGCGGAGGCCGCTGCGGCGGAGCTCGAGGTGATCGCCGAGGAGTTCGAGACGGCGGCGATCGGGGCGGCTGCGGCGCACACCGCTGGTCTCGCCTCCCTCCTCCGCGGAGACGCGGCCGGCGCGATCGAGCGGTTCCGCGAAGCCCGGCGGCTCTGGCGCGAGATCGACGCGCCGTACGAAGCGGCGATCTCCACGGTCCTGCTCGCGGAGTCGCGATCCGCCGCGGGGGAGACCGAGGCGGCAACGCTCGAGCTGGAGGCGGCGCGGGCCACGTTCGAACGGCTGGGCGCGACGCCCGACATAGCTGGCACGGACGCCCTGTTGGCCGGGCCCGCCACCCACTCGGGGTCGCGGGAGGTGCGCACGTTCATGTTCACCGACATCGTGGGCTCCACCGCGCTGGTAGAGGCGATCGGGGACGAGGCGTGGCACGACCTCCTCCGTTGGCACGACGATGCGCTGCGCCGCTGCTTCGTTACCAGCGCCGGCGAGGAGGTCCACCGCACGGGCGACGGCTTCTTCGTGGCGTTCCCGGACGCCCGCTCGGCGCTCGAGTGCGCCGTGGCGATCCAGCGCACGCTCGCGGATCACCGTCGCGACCACGGGTTCGCGCCGGGCGTCCGTGTCGGGATCCACTCCGCCGAGGCCACGAGAGCGGCGGGGGACTACGAGGGCGCCGGCGTGCATGCCGCCGCGAGGATCGCTGCGCTCGCACAGGGCGGTGAGGTGCTTGCCAGTGTCGAGACGATCGACGCTGTCGGCGACGGCGGCGTGGTCACGGGCGAGCCTCGTGAGGTCTCGCTGAAGGGCTTGGCGAAGCCGGTCCTCGTCGTCGCGGTCGACTGGCGCTCGCCGGCCTAGGAACCGGTCCTCTCCGCCACGGGCTCGAAGCCCTCCACGTCGAGCATCGAGCCCTCTCGGAGCGGTGCGAACACGGCGCGCACCCGCTCGCCGATCGCGGGCTCGCCGCCGGCGTCCAGCAGCCGATGGAGCAGCACGGTGTCGGCGTCGTCCAGCCGCACGAGCCCGTAGGTGACCGGGCGGTCGAGCGGACGATCGTCGACGTCCACGCGGACGAGGGTCCACGAGACCAGCTCTCCCTCGGGCCCGCACTCGAGCGACGGCTCGAGCTCGGCGAGGCATCGCTCGCAGAAGATCCGGGCGGGCAGATAGGTCACGCCGCACCCCTCACACCGTGATCCGAGGAACACCCCACGATCCCGGAGCGCCTCGAAGAACGCGGTGTTCCCCACGCCGGGTGTGTAGCGGAACGAGACCGCGAGCTCTCCCGGGATCTTGGTGGGGCTCACGGAGCAACCTCCACGGGAAGTTCGACCGCCGCGACGGCCACCACCTCCCGGCGGAGCTCGGGCTCCAGAGGCCGGAAGTACTCGATGTCAAGGATCGACCCGACCCGCTCGCCGGCCGACCTCCACACCGCTTCGACCTGCATCCCAGCGCGGACGTCGTCGGGAGCGACCTCGCCCAGGAGATGGAGGAACCCTCCCTCGCTCGTGCCGTCGAGCCGGATGACCGCCGGGATCTGCGGCTCGTCGAGCGGTCGCATGTCCCAGGTGACGTGACAGATCGAGAACGTCTCCACCGTGCCGGTGTGCGGCACCTCGGCCCAGCCGTCCGTCGGCCGGAAGCATCGCTCGCAGAACTTCCGCGCCGGCACCAGCGTCCGGCCGCACGAGATGCAGGTGGTCGCGAGGATCCGCTGTTCGCGCAGGCCGTCCAGGACGGCGCCGATCGCCTCCCCCGGGTCCCACTCGTAGCGGGTGTCGAGCCGTTGCTCGACGGCCCCCGTCGCGGAGCGAAACTCCTGATCGGACAGGGACGTGGCACGCGGTGCGAACGGCGGCGACTGCGACGCCGTGGCGAGCGGCCCTCCGTCGTTCCCCATGACCACCACGGTCCCGACCTGCATCAGGTCACCCCAGGCCTGGGCGATGCCGCGCTCGGGCGTTCCCGGGACCTGGCGCGCGCCCGCCTCACCCCGGAGCTGCCAGAAGAGCTCGGCGATCTTCATCAGCCCGGCGGCGGCGATCGGGTTCCCGACGCCGAGCAGACCGCCGGAAGGACAGCACGGGAGGTCCCCATCCCGGGCGGTCACGCCGTCGGCGGCGGCCTCGGGCGCCTTCCCCCGGTCGAAGAGGAGCAGGCCTTCGAGGTGGTGGAGCTCCTTGTAGTCGAACGGGTCGTAGGGCTCGGCGACGTGGATCTCCTTCCGCGGCTCGTTCACGCCGGCCATCCCGTAGGCCATGCGGGCGGCGTTCTCGACGTACTCCGGGTACGCGAGGTCCCGGTTCGTCCAGTAGGTCGTGTCGAGGTTCCAGCCGACCCCCTGGACCCAAACGGGGCGATCGGTGAGCCGCTTCGCCGCGTCCTCGGAGGCCATCACGATCGCGACCGCTCCGTCGGAGATCGGGGAGACGTCGAGGCGTTGAACCGGCCAGGCGAGGGTCTCACTCGCGAGCACGTCCTCCACGGTGATGTCCGCCTGTCCCAGCAGCGCGGCGGGGTGGTCGGCCGCGTTGCGCTTGTTCTTCACCGCCACCTGCGCGATGTCGCGCTTGTCGAGACCGTAGGCCTGCATGTACCGCTGCATCTCCAGCGCGAAGATCCAGAGCAGGTTGGGTCCCAGCGGGCGTTCCAGGATGTTGTCGAAGATCGTGAGGAACGCGCCCTGCGGATGGGGCTGGCAGGAGGACATCTTTTCCTCCGCCACGCACACGACCACGTCGGCCAGCCCGGAGGCGACCGTGTACCAGCCCTGGATCGCGGTGAACACGCCGCTGCCACCGCCGACGAAGGTCCGGATGTACGGCTTGGCCCAGGCACCGGCGCCGTCGGCGAGATAGTCGCCCTTGCGGTGCACGCCGTCGAACGCGTCGGGTGCGCTCGTCAGGCAGACCGCGTCGACGTCCTCCAGCTTCAGCTCGCACGAGGCGAGGGCTTCTCGCGTCGCGATCCACGAGAGCTCCTTGCCGGTCTCCTGCGCGCGGCGGACGAACCGCGACATCCCGGCGCCGACGACGGCGACGCGCGGGCTCATCGGCGCATCACTGCGACCGCCGCCGACGTGGAGGGAACCCCGCGCCAGGATTGCGCCAGGCCCACCCGTGCGTCACCGGTCCGGAGGCCTTCGATGCACGCGAGGGCGCGGGCGAGGCCGTTCGCCTCTCGGAGGTGTCCCTCGCCGAGCGCGCCGCCGCTCCGGTTCACCCGATCCTCGGCGAGCTCCGACAGCCCGAGCGCCTCGAGGTGCTGGAGCTGCTTGTAGGCGAACGTGTCGTCGACCTCCGCCAGCTCCACGTCACCGGGCTCGACCCCGGCGTGATCGTAGGCGGCACGGGCGGCGCGCTCGGCGGCCGCCGCACGGTCCCACTCCCGGCTCTCGACCGAGGGAGGATCCTGGCTCCAGCCGACGCCGTCGATGAAGACGCCCCCTACGGGTGTGCGCTCCTCGGTCGTCAGCACGAGCACGACGCAGCCATCGGCCGGCTCGGCGGCCTGCTCGCGGGTGAGCGGGTCGAACAACGGGGTCGGATCGCGGACGTCCGCGTAGGACGCGCGAGGGTTCGTGGCCGCGTGCGCGCGGTTGCGTGCGGCGGCGTCCGCGCACTCGGACTCGCTCCGGCCCGTCACGTGGAGCCATCGGCGCATCTCGAGGCCGGCGAGCGCCGTCGGCGACACGCCGAGCGGGCGGTTCAGGACCGGGTCCATCGCGAAGCGGTCCACGCGTCCGAGCGAGACGACGTCGCTGGCTTTCGAGTGCGACTCGACGGCCACCGTGGAAGCCACGCCGCTGCGGATCAGCATCACCGCCGTGGCCACCCCGAACAGACCGTCGGAGGCGACCGTCTGGACGGGCCGTTGTACGGCGCCGAGCTGATCCGGCACGTACTCGTCGAAGATGCTCGTGCCCTCCTCGATGTCCTCCGAGCAGCACACGAACGAGTCGATCTCGGTCCGCGGGTCCAGCTCGGCGTCGCCGTACGCCTGCCGGGCGGCTTCGAACATCAGCTCCTTGTAGGAGACGCCTTGCGTCGTCGGGGCGAAGCCGGACCACCCGACCCCGGCCACACCCACTCGGAGCCCCATGACCCCTTGTATATCGAAGGGCTCTCCGAACGGACAAACGGGGAGCCTGTATGGGAGGTCTCCGCTCGGTCTGCGATGGTGGACGCCGTGACCGAC
>CBHFMJ010000141.1:0-6659 GCA_965994715.1 uncultured bacterium
TTCAAGCCGGAGCCGGTCGTCGAGCTCTGGGACCTGATCTCGAAGCAGGACTGGGACGTGTGCGAACGGGCGCAGATCGGCGTCGGGTCGCGCGCGTTCACGACCGGCGTGTATCCGCGCCAGGACCGGTACCTGTTCGCGTTCAACGAGAGCTACCGGGCGAAGATGGGCCGGGCGAAGCTCGGCCGGGGGCCGGTCGACTGATGGCGATCAAGCGGATGAACCACGCCGTCCTCTACGTCCGGGATGCCGAGAAGACCTACGAGTTCTACCGGGACGTGTTCGGGTTCCGGGTCGTGATGGAGATGCCGGGAGCGAAGTTCCTCCAGGCTCCCGACTCGGACAACGACCACGACCTCGGTCTCTTCACCATCGGGGCCGAGGCGGGCCCGTCCCAAGCCGGTCGCGCGACCGTCGGCCTGTACCACATCGCCTGGGAGGTCCAGACGCTCGCCGATCTCCGGGAGATCGCGGGGAAGCTGTCGGAAGCGGGGGCGCTCACCGGCGCCACCGATCACAGCACGACGAAGGCGCTCTACGGCCGCGATCCCGACGGCCTCGAGTTCGAGGTCTGCTGGATCGTCCCGAAGGAGCTGCAGACGTCCGAGATCGAGGATGGTCGCGCTCGGATGCGCGCGCTCGATATCGACGCCGAGATCGAGCGGTTCGGTCTGGAGACCGTCGGCGGCGTCTGAGGGGGCTACGCGGTTTCGAGGAGTCCACGTTTCGCCCGGACGCGTCGGTCGATCGCGCCGACGATGAGGTACTCGACCGCGACGCCGATCACGGCGATCACCGCCACGACCGCCAGGATCGAGGCGACGCCCTCGGAGCTGTCGAGGAGATGCCCGAGCCCGCTCGCGCCGCTCGCCTGCACGATCAGCTCGCCCGCCATCAACGCCTTCCACGCGAAGCCCCACGCTTGCTGCACGCCGACCATGTAGCCGGGCAGGGCCGCCGGGAACACGACGCTGCGCTGCAGGTCCCAACCCGTCGCGCCCAGTGTCCGGCCGGCCCGCACGTAGAGGGGCGGGACCTGCCGGATCCCTTGGAGGGTGGCGAGGGCAACCGCGGGGAACGAGCCCGCGATGGCCACGAAGACGACGGCACGCTCCGTGACGCCGAACCAGATCACCGCGAGCGGGACCCAGGCGACGAACGGGATGATCTGGAGGGCGACGACGAGCGGGCGGATGCTTCGGCGGGCGAGCTCGAACGCCGACAGGAAGAGCCCGAGCGCCGTCCCGATCACCAGTGCCGCCGCGAAGGAGAACGCCAGCCGGATCAGGGTCTTCAGCGTCGCTTCCACGAACCCGCCGTCGGCGAACCCGGCCCGCAGCGAGGTCCAGACCTCCGCCGGCCCCGGGAACGAGTTCGTATCGGTGGCTGCCGCGACGACCGCCCAGACCAGCACGAGCGCCGCGATGCCGAGGAGCGGCGGGCCCAGCTCGCTCGCCCATCGCTTCACGACGAGCTCTCCTCGAGCTGACCGATCAGGAGGTCATGGATCTCGGACACCACGCGGGCGACGAGAACGTCGTCGAGCGTCCGCGGCCGGTGGGCGTCGATCCGGAACTCCTCGAGCAGCCGACCGGGCGCCGCCGACATCACGAGCACGCGATCTGCGAGGAGCACGGCTTCGCGGACGTTGTGCGTGGCGCAGAGGAACGAGGTGCGGCCGGCGCGCGCGACGCGCTCCCGCTGCACGATGTCCTGGAGCCGCTCGCGGGCGAGCGCGTCGAGCGCGCCGAACGGCTCGTCGCCCAACAGGATCGGCGGGTCGCACGCGAGCGCCCGCGCGAGGGCCACCCGCTGCCGCATCCCGGCCGAGAGCTCGTGCGGCTGCCGATCGGCCGCCCGGTCGACCTCCACCCGAGCCAGCCACGTCGCGGTTCGCTCCTGACGCTCTCCGGGGGGAACGTTCGCGAGACGCTGCGCGAGCTCCATGTTCCCGCGCACCGAGAGCCACGGGAACAGCGCCGGCTCCTGGAAGAGCACCGCTCGGTCGGGGCCCGGGCTGGTGACGGGCCGGCCGTCGACGAACACCTCGCCGTGGGTCGGTCGCTCCAGTCCCGCGATCACGCCGAGTGTCGAGGTCTTCCCGGAGCCGCTCGGGCCGATCAGGCTCACGAACTCTCCGCGCGCGATGTCGAACGTGAGGGCTTCGAACGCCGGCACCTGCTCGCCGGATGGACGTGTGCGGGTCATCCCGAGGTCGCGCACGGAGATCGTCGAAGAGGCGGGAGCGCCGGCCGGATGGTCCCGCGTGCGGGTAGCTGCTCGGCTCATCGGAGTCGGAACTTCTCCGCCATCTCGATCTGCACGACCTTGCCGTCCTGGACGACGAGAACCACCGTCCCGTACCTGATCTTCCGGAGGATGCTCGCGACGTTCGCGAGGACCCGGCGCTCCTCGTCCGTCAGCTCCTCGCCGTCGATCGGCTCGTCGTGGGTGGTGGGCTGCAGCGTCTCGTCGTCGGTCACGGGTCGCATCCTAGAACGCGACCGTTGAACGGGTTGTGACGGAATCGTGACGAGTCGCGCTTCCTGGCGGCAGATGATTGACACGACCCCTTCTCGGGCGGTATCCATGCGGGGCACGTTCCGCCCGCGACGCGGGCGATGTCCTTTCGGTTGACCGGACCACCGGAGACCGACCCACAGCAACCGTGGGCGTTCTCCCGTCCCCGGTTCGATCGGAAGGAGCCTCGATGTCGTTCCGTTCCAAGATCACCCGATGGGCCGCGCTCGGCCTCGCTCCCGTGCTCTCGCTCTCCGCGCTCGCCGCGTGCGGGAACGATCCGGCCGGGGCCGCCGCCGAATGCAACGGCCTCCCCGAGCAGCCGACGATCAGCTTCGCCGCGTACAGCACGCCGCGTGAGGCCTACGGAAAGATCATCTCCGCCTTCAAGTCCGACTGGAAGGACGAGCACGACGGCCAAGAGGTGATCTTCCAGGAGTCCTACGACGCTTCCACGCTGCAGGCGTCGCGGGTCGTCGGGGGGTACCAGGCCGACATCGTGGCCCTGTCCCTCGGACCGGATGTGGACGAGATCGCCGATGCGGGGCTCATCACGCACGACTGGACGCAGGAGGCCGACGGCGGCATGGTCACGACCTCCGTCGTCGTCTTCGACGTCCGCCCCGGCAACCCGCTGGGGATCGAGGACTGGGACGACCTGGCGGCGTCCGGCGTCGAGGTCCTGACGCCCGACCCCGCGTCCAGCGGCGGCGCCCGGTGGAACCTGGTCTCGGCCTGGGGGGCGGCGCTCCGCGGGTTCGGCGGCGTGAGCGAGAACGATGAGGCCGGCGCCACCAGTCTGATGCAAGGGGTGCTCGGCAACGTCATCGCGTTCGACAGCAGCGCGCGGAAGTCGATCCAGAACTTCGAGGACGGCAACGGCGACGTCGCCATCACCTACGAGAACGAGGTGCTCACGGCTCAGGCCGCCGGCAAGGAGGACGAGGCCGTCTACCCGCCGTCGAGCGTGCTGATCGAGAACCCGGTCGCGATCGTGGACCAGAACGTCGACGCGCACTGCGTGCGCGAAGTCGCCGAGGCGTTCGTCGAGTACCTCCACACCGACGAGGTGAAGAAGATCTTCGCCGACGCCGGCTACCGCTCGACCGATCTCGCGGAGGCGCAGAAGGGCGGCGGCGACTTCCCGGCGATCGAGGACCTCTGGGACGTCGACGAGTTCGGGGGCTGGGACGCGCTGAACGACAAGCTGTTCAGCGACTCCGGCATCGCGACCCAGGCGATCGCGGGTTGACGCGTTGAGCGGCGCCGTGCAGACCGGTGGGATCCGCAGCGCCCCGGTGCGGTCGAAGGACCGCACCGTGGCAGCGCTGCGGCACCTCGGCCTGCGCGGCGCCCCCCTGATCTACCTCGGGGCGATGGTGCTCGTGCCGATCGCCGCGATCGTGACGAAGGGGTTCGGCGACGGACTGACGTCGTTCCGGACGGCGCTCGCGGTGCCCGGCGCATGGCCTGCGATCCGGCTCACGCTGCTCACCTCCGCGATCGCGACCCTGATCAACGGTGTGATGGGCACGCTCCTGGCGTGGGTGCTCGTCCGGTACCGGTTCCCGGGTCGCCGGGTGCTCTCGGCGGTCGTCGATCTCCCGATGGCGATCCCGACGCTCGTGACCGGGCTGATGCTGCTCACCCTCTACGGTCCGAACTCGCCTATCGGGCAGGCGTTGGAGGGTGTCGGCATCCAGGTCGCCTTCACGGTGCTCGGGATCCTCCTGGCGCTCTGCGTCGTCACGCTGCCGCTTGTGGTCCGGCAGGTGCAGCCCGTCCTCCTCGAGCTGGACCCGGCCGAGGAGGAGGCGGCTGCCACCCTCGGCGCGGGTGCCTGGCTCTCGTTCCGGAAGGTCGTTTTCCCCGCGATCCGCCCCGCGATCGTCGGCGGCGCGCTCCTGACCTTCGCGCGATGCATCGGCGAGTTCGGAAGCGTGGTGCTGATCTCGGGGAACCTGTCCGGCAAGACGTTGACCGCGCCCGTGTTCATCTTCCAGCTCGCGAACCAGTTCCGTCCGGCCGAGGCGGCGGCGATCGCCACGTTGATGTTCGCGATCTCGTTCGTGTTGGTCCTGCTGACATCGAGGTTCCTGGGGAGGGCGGCACAGGCGTGAGTGCTCTTCCATCCTCTCCCCCTGCAACGCCGGCCAGAGGCGCCGACCCTCGTCGTGGGCGCCTGGCGCGTGGTGCCCTCGCGGGCGCCGCGATCGCCTACGTGGCCCTCCTCTTGCTCCTCCCGCTGATCGGGATCTTCGTCCGCGCGTTCGAGCCGGGCTTCGCGATCGTCGGGGACACGCTCTCGCGGCCGGAGGTTCAGCACGCGTTCCTGCTCACGGGGATCATCACCCTGATCACGGTCATCGTGACGACGCTCTTCGGCCTCGTCGTCGCGTGGGTCCTGGTCCGGCAGCGGTTCGTCGGCCGGTCCCTCCTGAACGCCGTGGTCGACCTCCCGTTCGCACTGTCGCCCGTGACCGTCGGCCTGGCCGCCGTGCTCCTCTTCGGAACCGGTGGCTGGTTCACCGACTTCTTCGCCGCACAGGGGATCCAGATCCTGTTCGCGCTGCCCTCGATGGTGCTCGTCACGATCTTCATCTGCATCCCGTTCACAATCCGCGAGCTCGTCCCGGTACTCGAGGAGTTCGGCTTGGACGAAGAGGACGCGGCGCGCACCCTCGGGGCCTCGATCTGGCAGACGTTCAGACGGGTCACGTTGCCCAACATCCGCTGGGCACTGCTCTACGGGATCGCGCTCACGACGGCGCGGTCGATCGGCGAGATCGGCGCCGTGCTGATCGTGAGCGGAACGATCGCCGGCCTGACCGAGACCGCGACGATCTACATCTTCACCGCGCTCGAGGAGCGGCTCGTCGCCGAAGCGCACGTCGTCGCTCTCGTGCTCGCCCTGACGTCCATCCTGATCTTGGTGGGCATCGAGTGGCTCCACCGCCGGAACGAACAGATGAGGACCAACGCATGAGCATGCCGATCCGGGTCGAGGGACTCACGAAGCACTTCGGGTCGTTCCAGGCCGTCAACGATGTCTCGTTCACGGCCGCGGCAGGCTCGATCACCGCGCTCCTCGGCCCCTCCGGCTCCGGCAAGAGCACCGTCCTCCGGATGATCGCCGGCCTCGAGCAGCCCACCGCCGGTCGCATCTGGATGGGAGACGACGAGCTCACGGTCAAGAGCGTGCAGGAGCGGGCCGTGGGGTTCGTCTTCCAGCATTACGCGCTGTTCCGGCACATGAACGTGGCCGACAACGTGGCGTTCGGCTTGCGCGTGCGCAAGGAGGAGAAGGAGTCGAGAGACGCCCGGGTGAAGGAGCTCCTCGAGCTCGTGCAGATGACGCACTTCGCTCACCGCTACCCGGATCAGCTCTCCGGGGGGCAGCGACAGCGGATCGCGCTCGCGCGGGCTCTGGCACCACGACCACAGGTCCTGCTATTGGACGAGCCGTTCGGGGCGCTCGACGCGAAGGTTCGGCAGGACCTCCGACGATGGCTCGACGAGCTGCATCGCGAGCTCGGCGTCACCAGTCTGCTGGTCACCCACGACCAGGAGGAGGCGCTCGAGCTCGCCAACCAGGTCGTGGTGATGCACGAAGGGCGGGTCGAGCAGGCGGGAGCGCCGGCCGACGTCTACAACGATCCCGCGACGGCGTTCGTCGCCGGATTCGTCGGCGCGGCCAACGTCTTGCACGGTCACGTCGTCGACGGCCAGGTGCACCTCGGGACGTTCCAGGTGCCCGGCGCGGCTCATCTCGAGGAGGGCGCGGCAGCCGCGGCATACGTCCGCCCTCACGACGTCCGGGTCTCCAAGGAGGAGACCGGCGTCCGAGGGACGATCGAGCGGATGGCAACGCTCGGATGGCTCGCGCGACTCTCCATCAAGCTGCCCGGCGGCGAGACGCTCGTCGCACACGTCCCGCACGACGAGCTCGGCGGCGCCAAGGAAGGCGACGAGGTCTGGGTGGATCTACGGAGCCCGAAGGCCTTCGGCATCGAGGCTGAATCCGCCGGGTCCGCAGCACCGGCCGACCTCGTGAACGGTCAGGGGGTCGCCAGCCCGGTCGCGTGAGGGGGATCGCCGCGGATGAGCATCCACGGCCGACCGCACCGGGGTGCGCGGTA
>CBHFMJ010000142.1:0-6608 GCA_965994715.1 uncultured bacterium
CGGCGGAATGCCCGAGACGAACTGACTCACTACGCGACCGCCATCCGTGACGTCGGAGACCTCTCGGTCCTGGACGCCGACGTGCCGCTGGACGAGTGGTTCGGGGGATGAGCCGCGATCCTGTTCAAGTTCCGCTGCGGTAACGCACGAGCACGGTGCCGTTGCCGAAGCGGCGCTCCTCCAACAGTTCGAGGTCGAGGCGCACGCCGTCGGGGAGGGCTCGGGTCCCACCTCCGACCACGACCGGTGAGAGGAACAGCTGGATCTCATCGACGAGTCCCGCCCGGATCGCTTGTGCCGCGAGATCGGGACCGCCCACGGAGATGTCCCGCTCCGCGGAGGCCTTCATCTCGCGGACGGCGTCGGCGTCGAAGCTCCGTTCGAGCCGCGTCTTCGCACTGGTCACGGCGTCGAGCGACCTCGAGTACACGATCTTGTCTGCCGCACGCCAGATGTGGGCGTAGTCCTCGATCGTGGACGGCTCGTCCGTGGTGTCCATCGTTTCCCAGGCCACCAGCACCTCGTACATGCGTCTCCCGAGGAGGAAAGTGCCGATCGGCCGCTCCAGATCGTTGACGAACGAGTGGACCTCCTCGTCGGGCGCGGACCAATCGAACTTCCCGTCCGCGTCCGCGACGTAGCCGTCGAGCGACATGATCGCGGGGTAGATCAGCTTCGCCACGGTCCTCACCCTGTCGCCCGGAGCCGCCGGCGACAACACCGCGACGTTGCGTTCTCTTGCCACGCCGAGGCGTCTGCTAGCGTCGCCCGGTCGGTCGGATGGGGGGTTCATGCAGCGCACACGGACATTCGCGGTGGTCCTCGCTGCGGGGCTCATCGTGACGGCGTGTCAGAGCGACACGACCAGCGAACGGGCCGAGGAGCCTCGGGCAGGGCTGGGCGGGATGGGGATCGTCCCGCCGTCGTCCGGACCCACCGAATTGATGGGTCCCGAGTTCTTCCCCTGCCATCCCGGGAAGGGCGACGCGAGCTACACGAAGTACGGGGTCGGCCGGATGCGCCGCGGCGGTCTCGAGCGCGAGGAATTGGAGCCCGACCACATCGTGATCGACGGACACGGCGTCAACTTCCACGGCCGAGATCGGGTCGTCGACGGCGGCACGATCGAGATGGAGATGGACGAGGACTACTTCGGACCCACCGTTCTGAAGGGCCCGGCCGGAGCGACCGTCACGATCGAGCTCGAGAACGAAGGGGTTCGCCAGCACAACTTCAGCGTGCGGGGCCAGGGGATCGACCTGACGTGCGGCGTGCGGTCACGGGATGAGGTCGAGGTCGTCTTCCCTCGCTCGGGCCTGCTCGCGTTCACGTGCAAGTTCGGTGACAGATCGGGTATGCGAGGGGCGTTCGTCGTCGAGGGGTGAGCGTCGGCGGGCGCCTAGGCTGAGGCTCGATGAAGGCGATCGTCCAGGACCGCTACGGCTCGACCGATGTTCTCCGGTTCGGAGAGATCCACCGACCGACAGCGAGCGACGACGAGGTGCTCGTCCGCGTCCATGCGGCCTCGGTCCACGCGGACGTGTGGCACGCGATGAAGGGCGTGCCGTACGTCTTGCGGGCGATGGGCTCCGGGTTGCGCGCACCGAAGCACCACGTTCCGGGGACGGATCTCGCCGGCGTCGTCGAGTCGGTCGGCACGAACGTCACCCGGTTCCGGCCGGGGGACGAGGTCTTCGGCCTGAGCCTCAGCGCCAACCTGTGGCGCAACGGCGGCGCGTTCGCGGAGTACGCAGCCGTCCCCGGCGCCACGCTCGAGCTGAAGCCGACGGGGCTCACGTTCGAACAGGCCGCCGCCGTTCCGACGTCCGGATCGCTCGCGGTGCAGCACGTGCGCGACGAGGGGCGGCTCCGAGCGGGACAGACGATCCTGATCAACGGCGCGGGCGGCGCCGTGGGGAGCTTCGCGGTCCAGCTCGCCAAAGCGTGGGGAGCGACCGTGACCGCCGTGGATGCCACCGAGAAGCTCGAGATGCTCCGGTCGATCGGCGCGGACCAGGTCCTCGACTACACGAAGGAGGATTTCACCCGGCGCGGTGAGCGATACGACGTCGTCTTGGACATCGCCGGGAACCACCCGTGGCGGGAATGCCGGCGGGCGGTCGCTCCGGACGGAACGTACGTGCTCAGCGGTTTCGACCAATACGGAGCTTCGGGCCATCGATGGTTCGGGAGTCTGGGGAGGTTCGCCCGGCTGATCGTGATCGCTCCCTTCGTGCCTCAGTTCCATCCCTTCCGCGGCGCCAAGGACCCAGGTGACCGATTGGTCGTCCTGAAGGAGCTCATAGAAGCCGGGAAGCTCACGCCCTTCATCGATCGAACGTTCCCGCTGAGCGAAGTCCCCGAGGCCATCCGTTACCTGGAGACCGGACGGGCTCGAGGGAAGATCGTCATCACGGTTCCCGCCGGTTGACAGGCTAACGCTGTTCGCCTAAGCTAACGGCGTTAGCCAACCTGAGGAGGCCGGCGATGAGGGAGCTCAGCACGCAGATCGAGTTCGATGGGACGCCCGATGAGGTCTGGGAGGTCCTCCAGGACCTGTCCGCACACACCGAGTGGAACCCGTTCATCACGAAGATCGACGGCGAGCTGCGTCCGGGCGCGAAACTCGAGGTCAGGCTCTCGCCCGAGGGCGAGCGCGGGATCACGATGCATCCGACGGTCCTCGCGGTCGAGCCGGGGCGCGAGCTCCGCTGGCTCGGACACCTGCTCGTGCCCGGAGTCTTCGACGGAGAGCACCGGTTCCTGATCGAGGAGTCGGGACCCGGCCGCGTGCGATTCACCCAGAACGAGCGTTTCCGTGGGATCCTCCTGCCCCTGCTCTGGAAGAAGCTCCGGGACGGGGGCACCGCGAAGGGATTCCGTGCGATGAACGAGGCGCTCGCACGTCGGGTCGCCGGGCTCCACCCGCAGGCGGTCTGAATGATCGTCGCTCCCGAACGGAGCGCGAGGGTGGTCGAGATCGTCGACACGGCTCGCGAGCTCCTCGAGCGTGAGGGACCCGAGGGCCTGACGATGCGTCGTCTGGCCGAGGCGATGGGGATCCGGGCGCCTTCCCTCTACAGGCACGTCCGGTCGAAGGAGGACCTCGAGGCTCTGTTGATGGCCGAGGCTTTCCGCGGGATGGGCACGGAGCTGCACGGGTCGATCGCCGGCGCTCGGAATGGCGGGTCGAAGACGACGGCACTCGCCGAGCTCGGTCGGGGGTACCGTCGGTGGGCGCTCGCCCACCCGCACTTGTACCGGCTCGTGACCCGCGGGCCGCTACCGAGGGAGCGTCTCCCCGAGGGCCTCGAGGCATGGACGGCCGAACCAGTCGTCGTGGCCGTGGGTGGCGATCCCGATCGAGCCCGCGCGGCGTGGGCGTTCGCGCACGGCATGACGATCCTCGAGCTCGACGGCCGATTCCCGCCCGGCGCCGACCTCGATGCCGCATGGGCTGCAGGGATCGGTGCCCTCACCGAACCGGGGCGGAAGAACTAGCCGACGCGCTGCAGGAAGGCGAGTGTCCGCTCAGTGAGTGATCGAGACGCCTGCTCGTCGAAATCGTCCAGGGTCGAGTCCGCGAAGAGATGGCCGGAACCCGGGTAGAGGAACAGCTCCGCGTCCTCGACCTCCTCGACCAAGGCCTCGGCCGTCGGCCGGTCCTCCTCCGCCCACGGGTCGGCATCCATCATGTGGATCTGGAGCGGCACCCCGTCGGGCCATGAGCCGCCGAACTCGGATGCCGGCATCGCTGCGGAATAGAGGAGCGCACCCTTCGCACCCGGTCGGTTCTGCGCCAGCGACTGCGCAGGCATCACACCGAGGGAGAAACCCGCGTAGGCGATGTCGGCCGGCAGGTCATCGGCCGTCGCCGTCCCGCGTTGGAGGATCTCCTCGAAGCCGATCACCTTCCCGGCATGGGCGACGCCCTCGTCGAGATCCTCGAAGGTCTTGCCGTCGTAGAGGTCCGGCGCGTGGACCGTGTGGCCGGCCTCCCGCAGCTCGTCGGCGAAGGCGAGGAACCCCTTCGTCTGCCCTTGCGCATGATGGAACAGCAGGAGAGTCGTCATGGCGACACTGTACCCATGCTTCTGAAACTCGAAGCGGCCCTACTTCTTGCCGAGGAGCGTGCCGAACACCGTGCGCAGGGTCCGACGCCCGTCGGCCGTCGTGAACAGATCCTTCGCGAGGCCGATCCCGATGTCCTTCGCCTGGTCGCCCATCGACTTCTCGGACGCCTTCCCTTTCGGACGAGGCTTCGGCCGGCCCTTCGACTTCGTTCCTGCATCGCCTCGACCTTCCGGTCGCGTCGTCCCTTCCCGCGCCGGTGGGGGTGGCGGGAGCGGCGGCGCCTCTGCGGTCTCCGCGGCGCCGACGAGCTTGCCGGCGAGGATCTCGTGCGCGCTCTCGCGGTCGACGGAGGTCGCGTACTTCTCGCGGAGCTCTCCGCCGGCGATCAGCTCGGCGCGGGTCGCCGCATCCACCGCATCCATCATGGAGTCGGGTGGTACGAGGCGCGTCGCCGCGAGCGGCGTCGGCACCCCTTTCGGTGTGAGCACGGTGACGAACGCCTCGCCGATGCCCAGGGACGTGAGCGTCTCACCGACGTCGTAGTGGGCGGTGATCGGGAAGGTCTTCACGGTCTTCCGCAGGTTCTCGGCATCATCGGGCGTGAAGGCGCGGAGCGCGTGCTGCACCCGGTTGCCGAGCTGCGACAGAACGGGGTCACGTCTCCCTTGATGTCGGAGATGAAGACGGGCACGCCGGCGGCCGAGAGCTGACCGGCCATGATCTGCAGGGTCTTCGTCTTGCCCGTGCCGGTCGCGCCGGCGACGAGCCTGTGCCGATTCATCATCGCGAGCGGTAGCTGCACCGTGGCGCCGGTGTCGACCTCTCCGTCCTTCATCGGCCGCCCGAGGATCACGCAGGGCTCGTCGAACGCGTAACCAGCCGCCATCTCGGCGGTGAACGCCTCGTCCATGGACTGGGGAGCCTAGACGACCCGTCGCTCAGTCGAGTCGTTCGAGGATGACCACGGGGATCTCGCGGGCAGTTCTCGTCTGATACCGCTCGTACTCGGGCCAGATCGAGACCATCAGGCCCCAGAGGCGCGGTTTCGTACGAGCCGTCGCCGTTCGCGCTCGGGCGTCGAAGCGGTCCCCGGCTACCTGCACGGACACATGAGGATCGGCCGACAGGTTCCGGTACCAGTGCGGATGTGTCTTCGCGCCGCCGTTCGATGCCACCACGATGTACCGGCCGCGATCCTCGCCGTAGATCAACGCCGTGCGTCGGAGCTTCCCGGTGCGTCGACCTCGCGTGGTGAGCAGGAGGGTGTCGACGCCGCTCCAGCGGTGCCCCTCCTTCCCATCCGACTCCACGTACCTGCGGATGTGCTTGGCGACCCAGCCGGTCGGGCTATCGGTGACGACGTCGTCGGGGTCACGAGGCACGCCCGCTGAACTACCACCCGAGCCGTGACTCCGTCACGTCGGGCTGCGGATGTTCCGTGGAGTATGTCGGCTACTCGACGGGATCCCGGCGGCCGTACGAGGAGATCGGGCCGAGGTGGCCGAGCTTGTCCGGGTTGGCGACGCTCCGGATGGCCTGGATACGGCCGTCCACGACGTCGAGCGACAGCACGGTGAGGAGCAGGCCTTCGCCGTCGTACGCGAGCGCTCCCGGCTGGCCGTTGACGCGGGTGAGCTCGAGCCGGGCACCGATCCTCCGGCCCTGGTCGAAGAGCCGCACCAGGAACGTCGCGACGCGCTGGGCGCCGTGGATCGGCTCCCGCGCTGCGTAGACCTTCCCCCCGCCGTCCCCGACGGCGACCGAGTCGGCCGCCAGAAGCTCGAGCAGCCCGTCCATGTCGCCGTCCGTGCATGCGGCGAAGAACCGCTGCGCGAGCTCGTCGCGCTCCTCGCTCGACGGTTTTCGAACCGGGGCGTCCCCGCCTCGATCCGCCGTCTGGCACGCAGGAAGAGCTGCCGCGTGTTCGGCTCGCTCTTCCCGACGATCTCCGCGATCTCTGCGTAGTCGTACTCGAAGACCTCACGGAGCAGGAACACCGCTCGCTCCACCGGCTTCAGGCTCTCGAGGAGTACCAGGAACGCCACCGACAGCGAGTCGGCCATCTCCGCCTGCTCCGCCACGTCGTCCTCCGTTCCGGCCACGAGCGGCTCGGGGAGCCACGGGCCGATGTAGGTCTCACGCCGGGTCTTCGCGCGGCGGAGGTGGTCGATCGCGAGTCGCGTCACCGTGGCCGCCAGGTAGCTCTTCGCGGAGTCGACCTCGGCGCCCTCCTCGGCCGCGCGGCGCCACCGGAGGAACGCGTCCTGCACCACGTCCTCGGCCTCCGTGATGCTCCCGAGCATCCGATACGCGATCGAGAACAGCAGGGGCCGCAGGTCGACGAATTCCTCATCGGCTCGAACCACGCCGGATCCGTTCCCCGCCATGCCGCTCACGAGACGCGCGATCGGTCCATCCCGTGACAAGTCTCCCGGACTGTCACAGGGCCGCCACCTCGCGCGTCTCGGGATCGAAGGCTCGAAGAAGGAGGCAGTAGGGGGCAGTAGGAGGAAGAAGGAGGACGTAGGAGGAAG
>CBHFMJ010000143.1:0-6606 GCA_965994715.1 uncultured bacterium
TCCGATCGCTGGATTCCGTCGCCGCCCTGATCCCGGAAGCGGCCCGTGTGGTGATGAAGGTCGACGTGGAGGGAACAGAGGACGCGGTCTTCCGCTTCGGCCAGGCGTTCCTGAGGACCTGTCGTCCGCACATGCTGTGCGAAGTCCTCCACGATGTCGCCGACGGGGCGGCCCTCGATGGACTGCTCGCCGGTGCGAGGTTCCACAAGTACCTCGTCACCGACACGCGGCTCGCGCGCATCGATCGCGTCGTGCCGCACCCGGCGTTCCGCGACTGGCTGTTCACCCCTCTCACCGAAGAGGAGCTGCGCGGTCTCGAGCTCCCGCCCGACTAGACCTGGTTGTCGCCGCCGAAGATCTCCGACACCGAGGCATCCTCGAAGACCGCGCGGAGGCCGTTCGCGATCAGCGGTGCGATCGAGAGGACCTTCAGCTTGGCGAACGTACGCTCCTCGGGGATCGGCACCGTGTTCGTCACGACGACCTGCTCGATCGGCGCCTCCTCCAGCAGCTGACGCGCCTTGCCGCTGAACAGGCCGTGGGTCGCCCCCACGAAGATCGGGCCGGCGCCGATCTCGGCGAGGACCTGGACGCCCTTCGAGATCGTGGCCGCGGTGTCGATCATGTCGTCGACGATCACGCACGGCCTGCCCTCGACCTCACCGACGACCGCCATCTCCTCGATCTTGTGGGCTTCCTTGCGAGAGCGGCGCTTGTAGAGGAACGCGAGGTCCGCGTGGAGGTACTCGCGGAGCTTCTCCGAGGTCTTGATCCGCCCGGCGTCGGGCGCCACCACGACCAGGTTGTCGCCGTGCAGCCCCAGCTCGTCCTTGAAGTAGTCCGACAGGATCGGGAGCGCCGTGAGGTGGTCGAACGGGAAGTCGAAGTAGCCCTGGATCTGCCCCGAATGCAGGTCGACCGAGATCACCCGGTCGGCGCCCGCGGTGGAGAGGAGATCGGCGACGAGCTTCGCGCTGATCGGCTCGCGGGACAGGGCCTTGTGGTCCTGACGGGAGTAGCCGTAGAACGGGATCACGGCATTGATCCGCTTGGCCGACGCCCGCTTCATGGCGTCGATCATGATCAGCTGCTCCATCAGAGCTTCGTTCACAGGCTCGTAGTGCGACTGCACCACGAACACGTCGGCCCCCCGGACGCTCTCCTCGGCACGGAAGTAGATCTCCCCCGACGCGAAGCGCCGGAGCTCGCTGTGGCTCACCGGGATGCCGAGGCACTCGGCGATCTCGCTCCCCAGCGCCGGATGGATCGTTCCGGAGAACAGCATCATCCGCTTCTTGGTGATGATCTCCACGGTCGCCCCCTAATGATCGCCCTTCGACCGATGCTTGGCGTCGGCGCGCTTCCGGTAGCCCTTCACGTTCTTCTGGTCGGACCGCTCAACGGCGAGCGCGCCCGCCGGCACGTCCTTCGTGATCACCGATCCGGCCCCCGTGACGGCGCCCTTGCCGACCGTCAGCGGCGCCACCAGCATCGTATCCGACCCGATCCTCGCCCCGTCGCCGATCACGGTGGGGTGCTTGTCGTAGCCGTCGTAGTTCACAACGACGGTCCCGGCCCCGACGTTCACCCCCACCCCGAGCTCGGCGTTGCCGATGTACGTGAGGTGCTTGGCCTTCGAGCCCCTACCGATCCGCGAGCCCTTCACCTCCACGAAGTTGCCGACGAGGGCACCGTCCTCCAGGACCGCCCCGGGCCGCAGACGCGCGAACGGACCGACCTCGCAGTCCTTGCCGACCCGGGCGTCCTCGAGGACCGAGAACCAAACGACCGAGCGGTCACCGACCCGGGAGCGGGCGATCGTGGTGGACGGACCGATCCTGCAGCCGGTGCCGATCCGAACCCCCGTCTCCAAGAACGTGTTCGGGTAGACGACCGTGTCCTTGCCGAGACGCACCTCGACGTCGATGTAGGTGGCGGAGGGATCGATCAAGCGGACCCCGGCGGCCATATGGAAGTCGTTGGTCCGGCGACGGATCAGCGCCTCGAGACCGGCGAGCCCGGCGCGGGTGTTGGCGCCGAGTACCCTGCCCGTATCGCAGACGACGGCGTCGACGCGCTCGCCCTTGTCGAGGAGGATCGAGATCGCCCGGTTCAGGTAGTACTCGCGTTGGCGGTTCTCCCGGTCGAGGAGCGGCAGGGTCGCGAACAGCAGATCCCGGCGGAACGCGATCCAGTTCGTCGCGACCTCGTGGATCTTCCGGACGGCGGGCGGCGCATCGCGCCCCTCGACCACGTCGACGACGCGCCGACCGTCGCGGACGACCCTCCCGTAGCCGCCGGGGGCGTCGAGGACCGTGGAGCCGAGGGTGACTGCCGCGCCGGAGCGCCGATGCGACGACAGGAGCTTCCGCACGTCAGCCACGGTGACCGGATCGAAGTCCCCGTTCGCCACGAGGACGTCCGCCACCTTGCCGACGGCGTCCTCGGCGAGCTGGACGGCATGACCGGTCCCGAGCTGCTCGGCCTGCTCGACGAAGACGGGCGCGGGCTCGATACCCCAGGACTCGACGGCGTCGCGGACGTCGTCCGCGCCGTGACCGACGACGACGACGATCCTCGAGGGCTTCACGGCGCGCACGACCTGGAGGGTGTGCCACAGGATCGGACGGCCACAGACCGGGTGGAGCACCTTGGGGAGGTCCGACCGCAGCCGCTTCCCCTGGCCGGCAGCGAGGACCACGGCGGCGAGCGATCGCGGGGTGCGCTTGGGTGTCGTGCCCACGTCAGTCCTTCAGCGTCGGGGGCGGGAAGGCCGAGGCCATGGTCCCATACCGCCACGCGCGTGGCTCGCCGAGATCCGTGCTGGGATCGCTACATGAAGTTCGGCGTGTGCATCTCGGACATCTCCTCCGCGACCGGGGCCGGGAAGCCGAGCTGGGTGAGGCGGGTGACCCGCCGCCGGTGCATCGTCTTCTGCAGGGCGCGGACTTCCTTGACCCTTTCCCGGATCCGGCTGGGTGTCACCTCACCCGCCGCGAGGATCACGAGCGCCTCCTCGATGTGCGGGCTGGTGCCGCTCGCGTCCGCGAGGAAGGAAGCCCGGCGCCGGACGGCCTCGAACAGCTCCGTGACCCGGTCGGGGTCGGCTCTCACGTAGTGACGCGCGTGCTCGACACCGAACGCGACGTGTCGCGCCTCATCGATCCGCGCGCGACGGGCGATCTCCGCCGTCACCGGCTCGGGCGCGAAGCGCTCCACGAACGCCAGGTACTCCAGGAACGTGCCCTCCCCGAGCACCGAGCAGGAAGGACGCGTGCGAGAAGTCCTCCTGTTCGAGGAGCGATCGCAACGAGGTCTGCGTCATCGCGCTCGAGACCTGGAGCCCGCCGCCGTTCGCGAGCGCGCGCTTCGTGAACGCCTCGATGTGGCGCGCCTCGTCGTTCACCTGGGTCGCGAGGAACAGGGCGACCTCCGCGAAATGCGGATGGATCCGCGGGATGAAGCGGGCCGGCACGTACAGCGCGGCGTACTCATTCTCCGCCAGGTGGGTCATGATCTGGCACACCGCTCGCTCGAGGTGGACGGGGAGCGCCTCGAGGTCGCGCCACCGGATGTCGGCCGACGCGTCCCACTGGCTCGCTGTCGCCTGCTCGTACAGGGACGCGACGTTGTGCGCCCAGACCCGGTCCCGCTCCGTCTCGGTGTAGGGGAACTGGGTCGCCCCCTCTTCCACCGCGGCGCCTCGCGGCGCGAAGCCGGTGGTGGGATCCGCTCGCTCCGGGATCTCCGCCGCCTTCCCGACGAGCCAGTCTCGGGTGTCGAACCCATCGTGGCGGAACGTGGGCGTCACGCCCCAGTCGGGACGATCCTTGAACATCAACGATCCGAAGGGCCCGCGCTCGATCCGGAAGATCGTCCGATCGGAGCCGTCCGGTTCGGTCGCGACGAGCCGGTGCCCGGTTCCCCTGCACCACGCCGGTAACTCGTGAGCGACGGCGGGATTCCCACTCCTGAGCTCGAGCACCTCGCCGACCTCGATGTCCGAGAGACAGACATCCAACGCGAAGATCAGTCCCGAGGCCAGGTCGAGGTCCTCGGCATCGAACGATGCTGCCGGCTCGCCGGGTGACTTCACCATCCCGCGTCGATCCCCTGTGACCGCACAGCGTCGAAGACGTCCCGGTAGCCGTCGAGCTCCGGCCCGACCCACTCGTGCAGACCCTCGAGCTCGAGGATCCGCCGATGGTTGGTGTTCGCCCAGTCCATCGCCATCAGGTGGCGTGTCCAGGCGTCGGCGCGATGATCGTCGAGCGACCCGAGGACCGTGAAGTTGCAGTGGTTGTACGGAGGCGAGGTCCAGAAGGGTGTCAGGCCTTCCGGAGGCACGTCGCCGCCTCGCACCAGGGCGTCCCACGACGCTGCGCCGACCGCAGCAGCGTCGGCCCGGCCCACGAGCACCGCGGTCAACGCCTCGCGCTCGCTCGTACCCGTGTCACCATGCTTGCCGACGTCGGTGTCGAAGCGCAGGAGCTCGAAGTCCTCGCCGGCCCGGAGCCCGGCACCGGCGAGGTAGAAGGTGGGCATGATCGCCGCCTGCGCCGAGTCGGCGCTCCCGATCGCGAGTCTCCGCCCTTTCAGATCATGCGGGTCGGTGAGCTCGCCCACCCTGCTGACGAGGAGCGTCGTGAACCCCACATCCGTATCCCGCATCGCCAGCACCCGGCACGTACCTGCGGTCGCGTGATGCGTCCGAGCGTACGCGAGGTTCGTGTTCCACGCGACCTCGACGAAGCCCGCGAGCAACGCCTCCACCTGCGCGTCGTAGTTCGAGAACCAGACGACATCCATCTCGACCGGCGCGCCCCGGAAGTAGTCGCGGATCCCCTCCCAGATCGGGATGACCTTCGGGTCGTAGGCGACGGCGCCGACGATCCGCGGTTGCATCTCCATCTCTCCGCCCTCACATCAGGGGCATGCCCGCGAGGGCCCGCCCGGTCAGCTCGTAGAGCACGTCCGTGGTGGGAGCCATCACGGAGCCGGCTCGAGCGTCGCGGAAGTAGCGCTCGAGCGGCAGCGACGAGCTCATCGCTGCGCCGCCGCACGCCTGCATCGCCTCGGACGTGACCCGGATCGCCATCTCGTTCGCGCTCGCCTTCGCCGAGAGGATCGGCACCATCGGGTCGCCCTCTCCCATCCGGCGCGCGACGTCGGCGAGGAATCCGGCGACCGTGTCGACCTCGGTCTGCGCGCGGCCGATCCTCCCGCGGACCGTGGGCAGGTCGGCGAGCGTCTGGTCGAGGTGCTCGAGCTTCGCGCTCGTCACGTGCGCCACCGTGGCGCCCATCGCACCCTCGGCGATCCCGACCGAGACCGCTCCGGAGCCCAGCTGGAACCAAGGAAGCACGACGCCGAGCATCAGGTCGAAACCCTTGCCCGCCTCGCCGAGGAGCATCCCGTCGGAGACCTCGACATCGAACGTCATCGGGGCGCTCGCGTTTCCACGCAGCCCGAGGCCGATCCACGAGCCCTTGGTCTCGATCCCACCGGTGGAAGCCGGGACCAGGTACAGGGTCGAGTCGGTCGGCGCCTCCGCGTCGGCGGAACGGGTCGCGAGGACGTAGCTGTTGGCGTGGCCGGCCGAGGTGACGAATGACTTCTGCGCGGAGAGCCGCGACCCCGCGAGCTGGCTGACCGGCGCCCAGAAGTGGCTGCGCGAGCCTCGCTCGCTGAACGCGAGCGTCGACAGGTTCGAACCGTCGGCCAACGCCCGGAGCTCGTCGGCGTCGTTTCCTTTCCCCGCGAGCACGACCTGCGCGGCGCAGACGTGCATCAGGAAGATCATCGCTGTCGACGCGCACCGCGATGCGATCGCGCGCGTGGCGGCGAGGAAGTCGCCGGGCGTGCCGTCGAGCCCGCCGACGGCGGTGGGGAGCGTGAGACCGAGCATCCCCGCGTCCCGGAGCGCCCCGATCGCCTCCTCGGGGAAGCGTCCCTCCTGATCGACCTCGGCGGCATGCTTCGCCGCGAGCTCGAGAGCGGGCGCTCCCTAGTTCTTCGAACGACATCCGATCGCCTCCTGTCGGTGTCCGGCACCGGGACCCGACGGGAGCTGCGACCTACGAGCTCGACAGAGGGGTCTCGGCGCGAGTGCTCCGCGCCCGACCGGGCGCGACGGCTTCACGCGCTCATCTGTGTCGCACGCCGCACCTCCTCGCTCTCCACGAATTTCACGATACCGGTCGCCGGTCGATCCTCGCGGTGGAACTCGTTTCAGAGGCCCTGGGGTTGGGGGCGAGTCCCTGGGAGGAAGGCCGAGGTAGGCGACACACGCTCACCTGCATGTCACTTCAGTGGAGCGGTTCGAGGAATCGGCGTGCCCGTACCCTCGTCATAATGGTGCGGTTGAACCGAGTCGGCTTCACCTCCCGCGCGGCTGCGATCGCGCTGTGCGTCTCCGCGGCACTGTTACTGGCGTCGTGTTCCGAGGAGACCCGCGACGCGATCCGGTCGAGCGTCTCGGACGCAGTCTCCTCGGTCTCCGTGTCGCCACCGTCACTTCCCTCGGTTACCGGGGCTCCGGAGCCGACCGAGGAGCCGACCGAGGAGCCGACCGAGGAGCCGACCGAGGAGCCGACCGAGGAGCCG
>CBHFMJ010000144.1:0-6581 GCA_965994715.1 uncultured bacterium
AGGCGTGCCACCGTTCATCCACACGAATGCGACGACCACGGACCCGTCGTTCCTCCCAGCCGCCCTCACATCCAGCCCGTTGCTCCATGCGAAGACGCCGCTGGTCGTACTGACGGAGTCACCTGGGGATGATGCGCTCGCTCACGTTTCCGCGAGAGTGGCAAGGCACCGGGCGACTACGGCCGAGACGTGTACCGCTGGGCGGCTGGCAATGGGACTACGAGGGCAAGGACCCGAAGAAGTACTAGGCCCCTCCGTTCCCGCCCTTCGGCGCCCAGCCGAGCGAGGTGGAGGGTGTCACGTCTTTACGATGCAGCCGATGAGGCCTGAGCAAGCGATGCGTCTGCGTGATCTGATGCCCCTACTGTGCTGAACGCCAGGCCGCCCGGCAGCTCGACGCTGATCGGGCGGCTCGGTGTATCTACTTCGCCTTACGAATTGTCGGGACTGACGACGTGACCGGCAGCGTGTCGATCTTCATTGCTACGTCGGGGTCCACGCCCGCGCGTGCTTGCGCCGCGGTCTCGAGCGCCGGGCGGCCGCGTGGCACGGCGTGATGATCGACATCACCGCGGAGCACGATGCGAAGGAGATGCTCCTCCTCCATAAGGAGGACCTGGAGCGGCGCGTCGCGGAGCGCACCACCGAGCTGCAGGAAGCCAACGAGCTGATGGCGCTCGAGATCGGAGAGCGCCGGCGGATGGAGGCGGAGCTCCGTGACGTCGAGGAACGGTACCGCCGGCTGGTCGAGCACATGCCCGGCATCGCGTACGTCTGGGACGTCCGTCCCGGCGCCGAAGCCCGAACCTTCGGGTACGTGAGCCCCCGGATCGAAGACATCCTCGGGTTCTCACCCGAGGAGTGGCACGCGTCGGCACGCGTCCACCCGCACGATCAAGCGCGCGTGGCCGAGGCGGTCGATCGGAGCGTGCGGACCGGCGAGCCCTTCGTCATGGAGTACCGCTACCTCGCGAAGGACGGGAGCGTCGTCTGGGTCCTGGACCATGCTTCGCTGATCACCCGATCCGACGCCGGCGACCCGGCTGCCTTCCAGGGCATGATGTTGGATGTCACGAGTCGCATGGACGCCGAATCCAAGGCGGCGGCCGCGGAGGATCGCTACCGGACCCTCACGGAACGCGGCCCGGTCGTGGCGTACTCCTGCGAGCTCTCCTACGCCGAGGGGGCCGAGCCCTCCGTCCATGTCTCGTACGTCAGCCCGCAGGCCGCGGAGCTCGTCCACTACCCGATCGAGCATTGGCGCCATGAGCCCGAGGTCTGGTTCGGGATGATCCATCCGGACGACCGCGAACGTGTCGCCCAGACGACGGCGCATACGTGGCGGACCGGCGAGCCTTGGATGGTCCGCTACCGCATGATCCGTTCCGACGGAACCCTCATCTGGCTCCTCGACGCCGGGCGCCTCCTCGATCGGGATGCGCAGGGGAGACCGTGGACCTTCCAGGGCATCCTCCTCGACGTGACCACCGATGAAGTGGCGAGAGCTGAGGTCGAGGCCACCGCGGGAGCTCAGCGCGAGGCGCTCGAGGGGGCACTCGCGATCCCGTGGTCCGAGACGATCCACCCCGACACGGGGTTCGAGCGGTACACGTACATCGGGTCTCAGGTCTTCGACGTCCTCGGATACACGCCCGAGGAGCTCATGGACGAGCCGAAGCACTTCCCCCGGATGGTGCACCCGGACGATCGTCCCCGGGTCGATCAGTCGGTTCAGCGCTCCGATGAAACGGGCGTCTGGGACGACACGTATCGGATCCTGCGACGCGACGGCGAGATCCGGTGGCTCCACTCGTTCGGACGGCGCACCTCGGCTCCCGGCGCGATCCCCGAGCTCTGGCACGGCATCGCGATCGACGTCACCGCGTACCGAGCGGAGGCGGGAGCGGAAGCGGGAGTCGTGGCGGACGACGCCGTGGTCGACCGAGCTCCCTAGCGCTCCTTCAGGCCCGGGGTCAGGACCGAGGAGCCAGCACGCGTGCGCGCTCCGGCAGGTACGGATGCAGTTTCGCGGGGATCTCCACGCTGCCATCGGCGCGTTGGTGGTTCTCCAGGATCGCGATCAACGTGCGGCCGATCGCCGTGGCGGTGCCGTTCAAGGTGTGGACGACCTCGACGTCCCCGCCCGCCCGACGGAGCCGCGTCTGCATCCGGCGCGCCTGGTAGTCGGTGGTGTTCGAGCACGAGGTGAGCTCGCGGTAGCGCTGCTGCGCCGGCAGCCAGCCCTCGATGTCGTACTTCTTGGCCGCGGACCCGCCGAGGTCGCCCGCCGCGACGTTCACCACCCGGTACGGGATCTCCAGGTTCCCGAGGATCTCCTCCTCGATCGTGAGGATGCGCTCGTGCTCGTCCCACGACGTCTCGGGCGTGCAGAACGCGAACATCTCGACCTTGTCGAACTGGTGGACGCGGAACATGCCTCCCAGGTCCTTGCCGTACGAACCCGCCTCGCGCCGGAAGCAGCTCGAGTAGCCGGCGTAGCGGATCGGGAGGTCGGCCTCGTCGAGGATCTCGCCGATGTGGAACGCCGCCAAAGGCACCTCCGACGTGCCCGTGAGGTAGAGCTCGTCGTCGCGCGTCACGTAGATGTTCACGGCGTCCGTCGGCAGGAACCCGGTGCCGTACATCGCCTCCTCGCGGACGAGGACCGGCGGGATCATCGGCGAGAACCCCTTCTCGACCACGATGTCCATCGCGTGGCGCATCAGCGCGAACTGCACGAAGACGAGATCTCCCATCAGGTAGACGAAGCGGGAGCCGGACGTCCGCGCTCCGCGCTCGGTATCGAGCACTCCGAGCATCGCGCCGAGCTCCGCGTGATCGCGAGGCTCGAACCCGAGGACCGGTGGTTCCTCGTGGTTGCGTCTGACCTCGACCGCGTCCTCGTCCGTGAACCCGTCGGGGGCGCTCTCGTGCGGAAGGTTGGGGGTCTCCGCCAGGAGGGAACGGAGGTCCTCCTCGGCCCCGGCGAGCTCCGGGTCCAGTTCCTTGAGCTCTGCGGAGACCTTCGCGACCTCGTCGATCAGCTGCTGCTTCTCGTCCCCCTGCGCGGCGCCGATCGATTTCGACGCACGGTTCTGCACCGCGCGCAGCTCCTCGACTCGTGACGTGAGCGATCGGCGCCGTTCGTCCGCCTCGAGCAGCCGATCCACGGCATCACCGAGGTTCCGCCTCGCGAGGGCGGCCCGGAACGGATCAGGATCTTCCCTGATCCGTCTGATGTCGAGCAACTACGGGACCTTCACTTCCGGTTCGTCTCGCTCCTCCTGCGCGTTCTCTGCCTTGTCCTCTGGCGTCTTCGCCCGCGTGCCACCCTGAGAACGAGGGGCCTCGGTGGGAGCCGAGCCGTCCATGATGCTCTGCCCGTGGAACACGCCGCCCTCCTCGACCACGAGCGTCTTGGAAGTGATGTTGCCATCGATGCGGCCTCCGCGGGCCAGGTGGGCTTTGCCGTTCACCTGGATCGAGCCCTTGAACCGCCCGGCGATGCTCACGTTCTGGGCGCGGATGTCCGCCTCGACCTGACTCTGCGGTGAAAGCACCACGTCGCCCTCCGCGTTGATCTGCCCCTTCACCTGCCCGTCGATCCTGAGGTTCCCGGCCGACACGACATTGCCCTCCAGCCTGGCCCCTGCGCCGACGATCGTGACCTCTCCGTTCTCTGCAGCCATGCCTTCCTCCGTTCCATCGGGGACCGGACCGCCGCCGGGGCCCGGACCTTCCACGTCGTTCCGTCGCCGGATCATCCGGTCTCGACGGTGGCTTGCCGTCCCCCCATCGCACGCCGGATCGCTTCTTCCTCTTCCAGAGACAGATTGTGCGAGCTCGTGCCCTGGGTGACCTGTTTCGCGTAGACACGCGTCTCCTGCCGGCCGTTGATCGATGTCAGGACGACCCCATCGCCGTGGTCGTCGAGGAACGCGCAGGAGAACGAGAGGCGGCCGCCGACGTCCTCGAACGCGTCGTAGCGGAGCAGAGCGACGTTCCGGATGGACCCCTCGATCTCCGCCTGCTGCTTCTTTCCGGTGGCATGGAGCGCGCGGATCGCGCGTTCGAGCCGCTGCATCTGCTCCCCTTGCCCCTGGAGTATGCCGCGGAGGGTCTCATCGAGTCGGACACGACCGCCGACGGAACCCCCGGCTTTCCCCGCGTTCGCGATCGCGTACAGCACCGCCACGACGGCGAGCCCGATTGCCACGAGCGCGACCAACGTCAGCGTGGAGGGCGAGAGCACCAGGGCGGCCTTGGATGGGGAGAGCGTCATCTACGTGGGGTTTCGCGGGAAGCCCCGAGTATACGCCGCTCGGTCGGGCGGACCGACGAGACGGTCAGCGTCCGATCCCGAAGAACCCTTCCGGTTCGATCCCGTGCCACGGTGGAACCTCGACCGTCCG
Organism: uncultured bacterium; assembly: GCA_965994715.1. Classification (GTDB taxonomy): domain Bacteria; phylum Actinomycetota; class UBA4738; order UBA4738; family HRBIN12; genus JAJNBA01. Next base: position 4,413 of record CBHFMJ010000144.1, read on the forward strand.
CGATCCCGGACGCCCGCGGAGGATCACCTCACGCAGCTCGACGTCGCTCGTCGGATCGCCGTCGAAGAGCGGACCACCAGGATTGGCACGCACTTCGATCCAGTAGGTCCCGTTCGGCAGATCCGTGATATCGAACGACTGCCCCGGCACCCCTTGGGAGTAGGTGTCGCCCCGTCCCGTCGGGAGGATCCCGGATCCAGGTGGACGTGGCGGAGCCGCACTGGCTGAACCCCATGTGCTCCGATCGCCAGACCGCGCCCGCGACGGTGAGATCGATCGGGTCCGTGGGTGCCAGACAGAACGCCTGCTTCCTGCTTCGGATCGCGGCGTTCGAGGCGTCGAGGAGACGGTAGCGACCGAACTGCGTGAAGTGCCAGTGCTGGTGCTGGTCTCGATGATCGAAATGGAACGAGCCGACGGGCGCCTGCCCCACGATGACGCCGTCCTCCGCGAAGTACTGGTACGCATCCATCCGATCCTCGTCCGGGGCTCGGAAGCCCTCCACCAACAACGAGGCCGGTCCTCGATTCCACACGTCGGCGCCGAACTGGAGGTAGTCGCGACCGCGCTCATGACTGGTGACGATGCCGTAGGCGGGAAGGGCCACGAGGTCGGGCACCGTCGGGGGTCAGGCGCCGCCATGATCGGCGCCGGCGTCAGCGCTCGCCGGAACGCGGTCCCCACAGGCGCGGCGGGAGCGCCTCAGAAATCGCAGCCGGACCGCCTGCGGATCCGGATCGCGATCCGCACAGCGGCGTCCTCCGGGCGATATCGAAGAGCGTCCGGTAGCGGGACGTGATGGACACCTTCGCGATGTAGCGACCGTTGGGCAGGCGGACGTTCGCGTTCCAGAGCAGTGGCTGGCTGCTCCACCCCTCGTCCATCCCCCAGACGCCTCCGAGCGTCAGCGTTGAACCCGCAGCCTGCGGGATAGGCTGGGTCGAACGGGCCGGAGCCATCGACCCGCTCCGACTGATAGCCGCCCGGACAGCGTCGGATAGGCGGCTCAGGACGAGCGAGCCGTCCTGATATAGATCGATGCGGAGGAACCGATCCAGACCGATCCAGTCCTCGAGGATCCCGGACGGCAGCTCCGCGAGCTGGATGCCTCCGGGCCGATGGAACGCCTGCCAGACTTCGGGTCGTCGTACGTATCGCTCGCACCTGGAGCTCGAACGGTGCGTCGAGCGCCGCGAGCGAGATGCCGAGGTCGAGCCAGACCGGCCCAGGACCGTACCGGCGGGATCTCCAGGCGGGACGCGGCGGCGCGCAGCTCCAGACGAGGGGTACCCGCCGGCGCCGCGGGAGCCGGGGGAGCGCTCGAAAGGACGAAGAGCCCACGAGACCGAGCAGGAACGGAGACCGGCGACGCGACACGGTGGCACCCCCTCGCCCGCGGTCGGCCGCGGAGACGGGTTGGACGATAGTCCCGTCCCTCGGTTCCGCCAGAGGGAAACGTCATGAGAGCTGGTGGGCGAGGGGGGAGTTGAACCCCCACCCGGGTTACCGGACACGGACCTGAACCGTGCGCGTCTGCCAATTCCGCCACTCGCCCGAGCGTCCGGCCATCGTAGCAGTGGTCCTCGGGCGAACCCGGACCACTTCACTTGCGACCGCCGACCTATCCAGTTCTCGACGGTTCCGCGTCGATACCTCTTCCGGGATGAGCACGAAGGCGAACGTCGACTTCGACGGGTTGATGCGTCACCTGATGGTGGTCGGCTTCGTGGCCCTGACGGCGTGGATTGCCGCATCCGCAACAGGCATGGCGCTCGGCGTCTTGCAGATCTCTCCGAGCGCGACCCTGCGGTTCCTGCTGGCGGTCCTCGTGCTCGTCTTCGCCCGACGAACCTACTGGGAGATCCAGGAATGGCGCTGGCGGCGGCTCCCGCCGGACGAGCGGTACGGGTTCGCGAGCCCGATCTGGGAGCACCCGCGCTCGGCCGAGCTGGAGGCGAGCCGGATCGGTGCCGACGGAGGCGTCGAAGGGGAACCGGAACCCCGGCGGTAGGATAGGCGCGGAGCGCGTTCCATCCCACGCGCTCACCGGAACATCGTGCCGATCCTCCGCGACTTCGAACGACGCCTCGGTGGACTCGTCGAAGGTCTGTTCTCCAAGGCCTTCCGCAGCGGCGTGCAACCCGTCGAGATCGCGAAGCTGATCATGCG
>CBHFMJ010000145.1:0-6545 GCA_965994715.1 uncultured bacterium
CTGCTCCTTCAGCATCGCGTGGGGGTCCTCGATGCACCGGAGTTGGTAGCCGAGCTTCGTCGAACCGACCTCGCACACCAGGGTCGGCGGTCGGCCTCCTCGTCGCGCCACATCCGGTACTCGGACGTGCCCGGCGGGGTCTTCAAGCCCATGGATCCTCGCGCGTTCCGCTTCCCGACATCACGTGCTCCTTTCCTGAGCGCCGGACGTGCGTTCGACCGCTTCGGAGGCCACGTGGCGAGCCTCCCAGACCGAACGATGACCGATGGAGGATAGGCTTCGGGGCCGTGCGACGGGTGCCGGACGCCTTCCTGCTCAACATGGCGGAGGTCACGGCCACGCTGATCGGTCTGTTCCTCGTCGGGGTGTTCTTCTACGTCGAGACCGGCTTCCGGCGATGGGACCGCTCGTGCGACGTCTTCGAGAAGTACCTGCGCTCGGGCACGCGCATCACCCTGATCGTCCTGTCGATCGCACTCGGCATGTCGCTGTCGCTGGTCGTGATGGATCCGGCATGGACGCGCATCCTCTTCGTGGTGCTGAGCCTGGTACTGATCGCGGCGAACGTGGACTCCGCCCTCCACGTCCGAGGCGTCAGGCGAGCCACGGGGTCCATCGCGCTGGTGATCAACGAAATCGTCACCACGGCGATGACCCTGGCGTTGCTCGCCCTGCCGTGGATCCTGGGTGGGCTTTCCCCCACGAGACGGGACTTCGCATGGTCGATCCTCCTCGCGTTCGCGGCCGGGCTACTCAGCATCGTTGCGATCGTGATGTCCGCGTTCGACGTGGCCCGACCCACTGACACGGCCGAGCCGGGCGAGGGCGAGTCTCCAAGCTGACGGATGTCCCGACCCACGCCTAGGGTCGGGGGATGACGAATCCATCGATCATCCTCGTTCCTGGGTTCTGGCTCGGTGCGTGGGCGTGGGACGAGGTCGCCGGCCTGTTGCGGACCGAGGGCCAAGAGGTTACCGCGCTCACGTTGCCCGGCCTCGAGTCCGCCCATGTGGATCGCTCCTCGATCGGCCTGTCCCACCACGTCGACGCGATCACCGAGGCGGTCAAGGCGGCGGGCGATCCCGTCGTGCTCGCCGTGCACAGCGGGACCGGTTTCTCGGGCTACGTTGCGAGCGATCGGGTCCCCGGGTCGATCACGGCGATGGTCTACGTCGACACCGCCCCGGGCATCCCGCCCCTCGATGCCGACTTCGACGGCGATGAGAAGCCGCTGGCGTGGGAGGAGGTCTCCGCGGAGGAGAACCTCGACGGGCTCAGCGAGGAGCAGCTCGAGACGTTCCGCCAGCGGGCGGTCCCGGAGCCGGGCGGCGTCCTCCGCGACACCCTCGAGCTCACCAACGAGGCGCGGCTCGACCTCCCGAGCACGATCATATGCACGGGCTACACGTCCCAGCAGTACAAGGAGGCGATGGGCGAGGGCTACGCCTGGCTCGCCGGCCTCCAGGAGGTGCGGAACATCACCTGGGTCGACCTGCCGACGAGCCACTGGCCGATGTGGTCACGTCCGAAGGAGCTCGCCGAGATCATCGGCGACGTCGCGAAGGCACACGCCTCCGGCGGCTGACCCACGCGACTGACGGGAGCGCACGGTCGTGGGGTTCGAGGACCTGATGCGAGATCGAAGCGCCGCGCAGTACGCGGACTTCGTGCTCCCCGCGATCGGTCGCGATGATCGGGTCCTCGACGTGGGCTGCGGGCCGGGTTCGATCACCCTGGGCCTCGCGCAGACCGCCGGGCACGTGACCGGGATCGACGTCGACGATGCGGAGTTCGCGGATGCGCGCGCGTACGCCGCCGGCCACGGCATAGACAACGTCGACTTCCGCGAAGGGAGCATCTACGACCTGGGCGTCGCGGAGGGGTCGATCGATGTCTGCACGCTCTTCGCGATGCTGGAGACGCTCGATGACCCGCTCGCGGGCCTCGCCGAGGTCCTCCGCGTACTGAAGCCCGGTGGCGTCATCGGTGTGTCGTCGATCGAGTACGGAGGGTTGATCCTCCACGGCGCGGACGTGCCTCCGTTGCGCCGGTTCTACGAACTTCGACTCGCGATATGGAAAGCGCAGGGGGACGTCCACCCCTACCGCGGCCGAGGGCTCCGCGGTCTGCTCCTTGCGGCGGGATTCGCGCAGGTCGAGGCATCCGCCACGTACTTCAGCTACGGGACCGAGGAACGCGTTCGGACGTTCGGGCTCGGTCGCGCCGCCGATTGCCGGGACGAGTGGTTCGTGGACGGACTGACCGAACGAGGACTCGCCGACCGGAACGAGATCAATGCGTTGGAGCAGGCCTGGATCCGGTGGGCAGATGGACCCGACTCGTTCGCCGCGTTCGCCTGGGGCAGAGCCACAGCACGGAAGGCCTGAGCCAAACGCCCGGCAGGACCGTACGGTGGGTGGAGGAAGCAACCGATGAAGCGAGGCGGAGGCCGAGGATGAGAACCGATCCAGAGACCCCGGACGGTCAGCGCTCCACCGCGAGACCCGCGGACGTCGGAGCGAGCTGGGCGATGAGCGACCCGGAGGAGACCACGTCGTGGGAGCGCGTGCGACCTCGGGAGGTCACCGACGAGCAGTGGGATCGCTTCGAGGACGCCGTCGCGGAGATGTTCGCCGCCTTCGGCATGGACCTCCAGACCGAGGGGACACACAACACGCCGCGCCGGTTCGTCCGAGCGATGTACGAGGCGACGACGGGCTACGAGGGCGATCCGAAGCTCTTGACCGCGTTCCCCACCGAGTGTCGCGGGGGCCCCGACTGTTCGATCAGCCAGGTGATCGAGGGGCCGATCCCGTTCTTCGCCCTCTGCGAGCACCATGCGTTCCCGTTCTACGGCGTGGCGCACGTGGGATACGTGGCGCACGAGCAGATCATCGGGATCTCGAAGATGACGAGGCTGGTCCGGGTGTACGCCCGCCGCTTCACGGTGCAGGAGCGCCTGGGTCAGCAGATCGCCGACCACCTGAACGAGGTGATGGATCCGCACGGCGTCGCGGTGCATCTGCAGGCCGCGCACCTCTGCACCCAGATGCGGGGCGTCCGCGAGGAGCGGTCGCGGACCTCCACCTCGTTCTGGCGCGGCAACTACGAGCGGGATCCCGAGATGCGCCGCGAGTTCCTCACCGTGGCGCAGCGCGAGTGACCGCGCTCGACGTCCACCTGGAGGCCGTCTTCGACGCCGGCGGCGCTCCCGACATCCCGGTCCCCGAGGAGATCGTCTCGGCGTACGGGGGGTCGTTCCGGCTCCCCGAACGGGTGGTCTACGCGAACTTCGTGTCCTCGATCGATGGCGTCGCCGCGATCGGGGGCGTCGAGATGTCCTCGGCCGAGATCAGCGGCGGCGGCGCGGCCGACCGATTCGTGATGGCGCTCCTGCGCGCCGTGGCCGACGCCGTCGTGGTCGGCGCCGGGACGGTCCGGGAGCACGACGGTCCCTGGACCGCCGAGAAGGCGTTCCCGCCGGGCGCCGAGATCCTCTCCCGGCTGCGAGCGGGGATCTCGGCGAGCGAGTCGCCGACGCTCGTCGTCGTGACCGCGAGCGGGGAGCTCCCCGCCGAGCATCCCGCGCTCGCGGACGCGATCGTCGTCACGACGTCGGCTGGCACTCGGTCGCTCGCCGAGGGCGGGGCTCGGGTCGGGGAAGTGATCGACGTCGGGGACGCGGATCGCGTCGATGGCGCCGTCGCGATCGATCGTCTCCGCGAGCGCGGCTATCAGCGGATCCTCACGGAAGGCGGGCCCCGGTTGATGGGCGCGATGCTGGAGTCCTCTGCCGTCGACCAGCTGTTCCTTACGATCTCGCCGAAGCTGATCGGCGGCGGCCCGGAGCGACCCCCACTCACGGATGAGACCGACCTCCTCGAACGGGAGGTGGGAGCGCGCTTGCTCTCGATCCGTCGCTCCGACGACTACCTCTTCCTCCGGTACGGCCTCTCGTCGCCGGACTGACGGGGTTCCGGTCGGCGGTCCCCGGAAACGTCACCAGGCCGCGAGCCCGCCCACGATCGCTCCGTAGAGGATGTGCGCGATCAGGCTGACGACCGGTGTCCCGGCGCCGTAGTTCAGCATCAGGAACCCGGGCGACTCGATCAGCGGGGACGATCGCGCGTCGGTCCACGGCCTCCCCATCCGAGGATGCACGACCGGCAGGAGGACGTTCACGAGGGCCGTCCCCGCGAAGAGCCCGTGCGCGAGACCGAGGAGCGCCCCCAGGAGCCACCCGCTCGCGTCGACGACGAGGAAGAACACGGCGTAGGCCAGCGAGAAGAGCAGGCCGAACCCGAAGTGCGCGACGTAGCCGATCGCCTTCGCCCGCGCCCGGTCCTTGGTGACGGCGGTGCCGAGCAGGAACGGGAGATCCACGCGCGTGAGCCCCAGCTCGCTCGCGGTCCGCAACACGGTCGTGAGCACGAAGGTCCCGAGCAGACCGCCCGCCAGGGCACCGAGGACGCTCACGTCCGACCTCGACGCGCTTCCTCGATCGCGGTGGCGGCCCCGATCAGCGCCAGGTGCGGCAGCGCCTGCGGGAAGTTCCCGATGAACGACCCGTCGGCCGGATCGATCTCCTCGGCGTAGAGCCCGACGTCGTTCGCCATCGCGATCAGCCGCTCCATCAACTGCTCGGCCTCGTCGACCCGCCCCGCCCGTGCCCAGGCGTCCGCGAGCCAGAAGGAGCACGCGAGGAACGCGCCCTCCTCGCCCGGCAGGCCGTCGTCCACCACGTACCGCATCACGAGCGGACCGTTCCGGAGGTGCCGGTCGATCGCCGCCATCGTGCCGAGCATCCGTTCACCGGCGGGCTCCCCGTACCCCAGGATCGAGGCGTGCAGCACGCTCGCGTCGAGGTCCTCCGAGCCGTCGGAGCGGACGTAGCTGTGCAGTCGGTCCGACCAGCATCGCTCCTCCACGAACGCCTCGATCGCGTCCCGCTCGCGCGTCCACCGATCGACGCGATCGGACGGCACCCGAGACGAAGCCGCCAGCGCGATCGCTCGGTCGAGCGCCACCCAGCACATCATCTTCGACTGGGTGTAATGCCGGGGCTCGCTCCGCACCTCCCAGATCCCGGAGTCGGGTGTCCGCCAGATCTCGCACACGAGGTCCGCGATCCGGGCGAGCCGGTTGCCGAGATCCCGGTCGAGCTCGCCGACCGCCTCCGCGTAGAGCCACGAGCAATGGAGCAGGTCGCCGTAGATGTCAAGCTGCAGCTGGTCGATCGCCGCGTTCCCGGCTCGCACGGGCCGCGAGCGTCGGTAGCCGGCGAGGTCGAGCGTTCGCTCCCGCGCTTGGGTACCGCCGTCCAAGCGATAGAGCACCCTGAGGTTTGGCCTCGACAGCTGCGAGGCGTTCATCAGCCACCAGAAGTACGCCTCGGCCTCGACGGGACAGTCCAGCGCGATCAGCGCTTCGAGCGAGGCGGCCGCGTCGCGGACCCACGAGAAGCGGTAGTCCCAGTTCCGGACGCCGCCGATCTGCTCGGGGAGCGACGTCGTCGCGGCGCCGGCGATCGCTCCCGACGGAGAGAAGACGAGGAGCCGGAGCGCGAGCCCGCTCCTGACCACCGCGTCGCGGAACGGTCCCGCGAAGGGCCGCGCCGCGGACCACCCGCTCCAGGCGTCCCGGGTGCGCCGGAGTCGATCGAGCGCCTCGTCCCGGCTCGGGACGACCACGGGCTCCTGGCTGGCGGCGGACAGGACGAGCATCCCCGTCGAGCCGGACCGGACCTCGGCGCCACCGGAGATGCGACCGTCGGCGACGTCGGGCCGTCCCAGATCGAACGAGACGATCCCGATCGCGTCCGGGCCCGAGCTCGCGACCGGCACCCCGCTCCGCACGACGATCGACGTGCGCGCGGCGGCGTAGCCGAATCGCGGCTCGACGGACCATGACATCGGGACCGACCCGTCGAGCCCGTCCACGACCCTGACCAGTTCGCGGAGGGGCGCCAGGCCGGGTCCGTTCAGCAGCAACGCGTCGGTCACGCGGACCGTCCCGACGTCCGTCGTGAACGTGGTCTCGAGCACGTTCGTATCGGGGACGTACCGCCTCGTCGTCTCGTACGGGAGCGCGGGCGCGAGCGAGAAGCGCCCGCCGCGGCTCGCGTCCAGGAGCGCTCCGAACGCGGACGGCGAATCGAGGTTCGGCAGGGCGAGCCAGTCGATCGAGCCGTCCATCGCCACGAGCGCGACGGTGCGTCCGTCGCCGATCGCTGCGTATCCGCGGATCGGCAGATAGCCGTCGCGATCCCGTGTGGGACCGGCGGTCCGGGCGGCATCGGACGTCTCGCGCATCGACGGGACCCATCTTGGACCGGATCGGAGCGAAAGCGCCCAACGCTCCGCATCCCAGGCTGTACCGAGGTGAACCGCCGACCTGAGGGAGGAGCGAGCAAAGAGCCGCAACGCCACGGTCCGGGCGAGCCCCGAACGAACGTAGGGTCAGAGGCGTGAGCGAACGGGCTCGTCGTCGATGGCCCCGGCGGCTCGCGATCGCCGCGGGCGCGCTCGTCCTGGTGGTGGGTGGGG
>CBHFMJ010000146.1:0-6473 GCA_965994715.1 uncultured bacterium
CCTCGATGACCCGCAGGAGCCGATCGGACGCGTCGTCCACAAGCACTCCTCCTCCCGGGGCGGGAGTCTAATCGGGACCCGCGAGGCGGCGCAGGTGGGCGATGTCCGCCCGTTGGCGATCGGCATCGCCGGGCGTCTCGAGCATCCACGGAACGGAGCCGAGCACGGGATCGTTCGCCAGCGCCCGCCAGCCCTCCTCACCGATCCTCCCGTCGCCGATGTCGGCGTGACGATCGCGGCGGGCGCCGCGCTCGAACACCGAGTCGTTCGCGTGGACCAGGGCCAGCCGCTCGTGGAGCGCGCGTGTGCGGAGCTCTTCCGAAAGCCCCTCCACCCCGTCCGCGACGTCGAGGGGGACGCCGGCGGCGAACAGATGCGCGGTATCGAGGCAGATGCCGAGTCGCTCGTCGTCCACCGCCGTGCACAGCTCCTCGGCTTCGCTCGGAACGGAGGCGACGGCGCCGCTGGTGCCGGCCATCAGCTCGACCAGCACCCGCGTCCGGTCCGCTTCGCCGACCGCGAGCCGGAAGCTCTCCGCCGCTGCCCCCAACGCCGAGTCGCGATCCTGCGGTCCACCGGCTCCGGCATGGACCACCAGGAGATCAACCCCCAGCGCGTCGCACGAGCGCACGGTTCCGATGAGGAGCTCGCGGGTGCGCCGGAGCGTCGTGGGATCCCAGGAGGCGACGTTGCCCACGTAGGACAGGTGCGCCACACACGGCCGCAGCCCGCTCGCCGTGAGGGCATCGAGGAACCGCTCGATCTGCCGCCCGTCGTATCGGGGGGCGGCCCACGCCCGCGGGTTGGAGACGAAGATCTGGAGGCAGTCGGCGCCCCGCAGCTCGGCTTCCTCGATCGCTCCCTCGATGCCGGTGTGCCTGCGCCGGACGTGGGCGCCCAGGATCACGCGTAGTAGACGGTGATCGTGGAGCCGTACCGAACGCGCGTCCCGGCGGGAGGGAGCTGACTCACGATGCTGCCGCCGCTGCTGCCGGGGACCGGGAGCGCGGTGAGCTCCAGCCCGACGCGCTCCGCGAGCTCTCGTGCGGCGTCGACCGTCATGCCCTCGAAGTCGGGACTGGCGAAGAACTCGGGTCCGAGCGAGACCCGCAGCACGATCGTCTCACCGGGCTGGAGCTCGGTCCCGCGGGGCGGATCGGTTCCGAGGGCTCGGCCGCGCGCGACCCTGTTCGAGAAGTCCTCCTCGATCACGACCTCGAAGCCCTTCGCGGTGAGCGCATCGACCGCCTTGCCCTCCGCCACACCGCCGACGTCGGGGATCGCGACCGGCTTCGGGCCGTCGCTGACGATCACCGTGACCGACGTCCCCCGCGGGAGCATCGGGGCGTCTGGCTGCACGCCGATCACGTGACCCTCTCGCACCTCCCGATCGAACCGATGGCGGACGGCCCCCACGTGCAAGCCCGCCCCGGCGATCGCCTCGCGCGCGTCCGGGAGGAGCTCCCCTCGCACCCGGGGAACGTCCACCGGCGGCGGTCCGAGCGACGGGACGATCGTGACCGTGGTGCCGACATCGCGCTCCGCGCCGGCGGCCGGCTCGATCTGCTTCACGTGCCCGTCGGGAACCTGCATCGAGTACGCACCGGGAGCCCGCGTGACGTCGAACCCGAGGCCCGTCAGCCGGTCCGTCGCGTCATCGACCGTCTCGCCGACGAGCGCGGGGATCACGGCCGTGTGCGGGATCGCGTACGTCCACGTGCCCCATGCGGCCGCCGTCAGCAACGCCACCAGGGCGACGGCGCCCAGGACGCGCTTGACGAACCTCCGGCGCTTCCGGTGGCGCTCCATACGGGGGACCGAGGTCTCGAGCCTCACCCCCACCTCGGTCGTCTCTCCTCCCTCCACCGTCACGGAGGGGATCTCCCGAACGATCGCGGAGAGCTTGCGTGTCGGGGGGAGCTGGTGCGAGAGCACGTCGAGGTCCATCCGCATCACGTCGGCGGACTCGGGCCGGAGCTCCCGGTCGCGATCGGTCGCGGCGGCCACGAAGCCGTCCAGCTCGGCCGGCAGGTCCGGCAGGACGGAAGAGGGGGCGGGCACGCGATCCGAGAGGTGCTTGTAGGCCACGGCCATCGCGGTCTCGCCGGTGAAGGGGAGCTTCCCGGTCAGGAGCTCGTAGGCGACGATGCCGAGGGAGTAGAGGTCGCTCCGCGGATCGGCCGGCTCGCCGCGGATCTGCTCGGGCGCGAGGTACTGCACCGTGCCGGTGACCGCCCCGGCCTGCGTCACGCGGCCGTCGGCGTACGCTCGCGCGAGCCCGAAGTCGGCGACCTTCACCATCCCTTCCTGCGTCACGAGGAGGTTCTCGGGCTTCATGTCCCGATGGACGAAGCCCTCGTGGTGGGCGTGCCCGAGCGCGAGGAGCGATTGGCGGAGGATCTCCGCGGCCTGCGCCGGCTCCATCCGTCCTTGCTCGTTCAACAGGTGCCGGACGCTCGGGCCTCGCACGTACTCCATGACCATGTAGTAGACGCCGTCGACGGCACCCCAGTCATAGACGGCGACGATGTTCGGGTGGGAGAGGCTTGCGGCGGCGCGGGCCTCGCGGCGGAACCGATCGACGAAGGCAGGATCACCTGCGAGAGAGCGGTGCAGGACCTTGATCGCGACCTCGCGCGCCAAGACGGCGTCCTGGGCACGGAACACCTCGCCCATGCCCCCGGCCGCGATCCGTTCCACCATGTGGTAACGGCCGTCGAGCGTGACGAATGCATGCCCTCCGCCGTGCGGGGGCGCCGGCTGCGTGATACTCCTTGCGATGGTGCTCTCCTCCCTAGGGAAGCGCTCGGGGGCAGGTCGGAGCGCGTCCGGCGCATCGTACCGCCGGACCTGGAGGCAACCGTGGAAGCTGGGGGAAGTCCCTCGGGGGGGCTCGGAGCCGAGCTCGACCGGATCGAGGCGGCGGTCGATGGGGGGGACACCGATCTCCGCCGGCTCGGCTTCTGGCGGGTGGTCGGGCTGATCAAGCGCGGCGACGAGCTGATAGATCGGCACGCCGAGCAGGTGGGCCGGATCGATGCGAAGGCGTTCGACGTTCGGTTCCCCCACCGGGTCCCGCTCTGGCTCGGGAACGCACTCCTGGCTGCCGCGATCGCGGTGGGCGTGGTCGCGGCCTGGGCCGCGGTGCTCTTCGCGATCGACACCTCCTCCGAGGCACGAACCGCGGTCGGCGTCGCCTTGCTCGTGGCAGCGCTGGCCTGGATGGTCGGGCTCCACTCGTCCACGCACTACGTCGTGGGACGACTCGTGGGGATCCGATTCCGGCGCTACTTCTTCGTGATCCCCCCGCCGCCGCTGCCCGGGCTGAAGACCGACTACGCGACGTACCTGCGCGCCACGCCGACCGGTCGCGCATGGATGCACGCGTCCGGGGCGATCGCGACGAAGCTTGCGCCGTTCCTCGCGCTCGCGCTCGCGCCAGCGACCGGCGCACCCGGCTGGACGGTGGCCGTCCTGCTCGCGCTGGGTCTGTTCCAGATCGTCACCGACGTGCTCTTCAGCACCAAGGCCAGCGATTGGAAGAAGGTGCGACGGGAGCTGGAGATCGGCCGGGCGCGGCGGCGGGCCGCCGTCTGACCCGGGTATCCTGCGACCGACCACTCGGGGAGCTCGGACTCGGCCGGGCTGAGAGGCGGGGACCGCCCCGCGACCCGCAGGACCTGAACCGGGCAATGCCGGCGGAGGGAGCGATGGCGAGACTCGAGCCCAGAGCGCTCGACCTGTACGTCGTGACGACCGGGACCCTCGTCTCCGGCCGCGCGCACGGCGAGATCGCGACGGCTGCTGTGGAGGGCGGCGCCACCGCGGTCCAGCTTCGCGCTCCGGAGCTCTCCGACGACCGCCTGCTGCCGCTCGCGGCGGTCCTCGCGAGGAGTTGTGGAGAGGCCGGCGTCCTGTTCCTCGTGAACGACCGGGTGGAGGTGGCGATCCGCTGCGACGCGGCCGGGGCGCACATCGGACAGGACGACGACGTGCACGCGGCACGAGGAAGGCTCGGCCCGGAACGGATCCTCGGCGTGAGCATCGGCAGCGTCGACGAAGCGCGCGCGGCCGAGGAGGCCGGGGCCGACTACCTCGGCGTCACCGTGTGGGAGACCTCCACCAAGCCGGAGGCCGTCGCGATGGGGCTCGAGGGCGTCCGGGCGGTGGTCGCGGCGACGGCGCTGCCCGTCGTCGGCATCGGCGGGATCGACGCGCGCAACGCCCGGGACGTCCTCGTGGCGGGAGCGGCCGGCATCGCGGTGATCGGCGCCGTCGCGACCGCCGACGATCCAACGGTGGCCGTCCGGGAGCTGCGGGCCGTGGTGGACGACAGCTACGAGGACCGGCGGGCATGAGTGCGATGCCGGGGGAGCAGCGGACCGGGAAGGCCACGCCCGAGCTGTTCGAGCAAGTCATCCTGCGGCGGCTCGGTGCTCGTGACGAGGACGTGCTCGTCGGCCCCCAGCACGGCGTCGACGTGGGGGTGGTCAGGGTCGCCGACGGCGTCGCCATGGCGCTCACCGCCGATCCCGTCTTCGTGGTACCGGCATACGGGTGGGAGCGCGCCGCATGGTTCGCCGTCCACATCCTCGCGTCCGACGCGTCCACGAGCGGCCTCCCGCTCCGCTGGATGTCCATCGACCTGAACCTGCCGCCGTCGATCTCCGACCAGGAGCTGAGCCTCCTGTGGGACGCGTTCCACGGCGCGTGCGAGGACCTCGGGATCGCCGTGGTGACGGGCCACACCGGTCGCTACGACGGGTGTGACTGGCCGATGGTGGGTGGAGCGACCTGCCTGGCGCTCGGGCCGGCCGACGCGTTCGTCACCCCGACGATGGCCCGCGCGGGCGACGCGGTCGTGGTGACGAAGGGAGCGGCGATCGAGACGACCGCCCTGTTCGCCGCCACGTTCCCCGATCGGCTGGCGGCTGCCGTCGGGGAGGAGACCCTGCGCGCCGCCGACTCTCTCTTCGAGTCGATGACGGTGGTTCCCGAGGCCGTGCTCGCCCGAGGGTTCGGTCTGCGCGAGGACGGCGTGACGTCGATGCACGACGCGACCGAGGGCGGGGTGCTCGGCGGGCTGCTCGAAGTGGCGAGCGCGTCCGGAAACGGGATCCGTGTGGATCGCGACCGCATCCCGGTCCGGCCGGAGGTGCGCGCCGTGTGCGAGCACGTCGGCATCGACCCGTACACCGCGATCAGCGAAGGCTCGTTGATCGCGACGGTCGTGCCGGCGCGCGCCGACGCCTTCGTGGAGCTGCTCGCCGGCGCCGGGATCGACGCCGCGATCGTGGGCGAGCTCCGCCCGGCGGCCGACGGCCACAGGATCGCCGTGGAGGGGCGCGAAGGACCGTTGACCCATCCCGGCCTGGATCCCTTCTGGGGCGCGTTCGGGGCGTGGGCAGCCGCTGCCGCCGCAGGCTCCTGACGGCGCCGGCCCTGGCGCGGGTCCCGGCGCGGGTCCCGGGATCGCCCGGTACGCTCCGCGCCCATGGACGTGATCTGCGTCGGCGACGTGATGCTCGACGTGCGCGTCGACGCCGGTGAGCTCGCCCGGGGCGGCGACGTCCACGGACGTGTCGCGCTCCAACCCGGGGGGACGTCGGCCAACGCCGCGGTCTGGGCCGCGTCTTCTGGTTCGACCGCGCGCGTCCACGGCCGCGTGGGGGACGACCTCGTGGGTCGGCTGCTCCGTACCGAGCTCGCTGTCCGCGGCGTCGAGGCGTCGCTCGTGGACGATCCGGATGCTCCTTCCGGCACGATGCTCGTCGTGTTCGAGGCGGGGGAGCGATCGATGGTGGCCGACCGGGGGGCCAACGCCCGGCTGCGGCCCGACGATCTCCCGCCGGAGCTCGTCGCCGGGGCCGTGCTGGTGTCGGGCTACCTCCTCCTCCAGGACGGTGCGCAGCAGGCCGGCGTCGAGGCGATCCGGCGATCACGGGCCGGATGGATCGCGGTGGAAGCCGCGACCTGGCCCCTCGTCGAGGCGATCGGTCCGGACAGGTTCCATGAGCTCGCATCCGGAGCATCCGCCGTCCTGGCGAACGAGCGAGAAGCCGAGGCGCTGACGTCGCTCGGTCCGATCGACGCGGCGCGCGAGCTCGGCGACCGCTATCGCGTGGTCGCCGTCAAGCGCGGAGCGGCCGGCGCCGTGCTCGTCGTCGATGGGTCGGTCCTCGAGGCGCAGGCGGACGCGATCGACGAGCGAGACCCCACGGGAGCGGGGGACGCGTTCGACGGGGTCCTCCTCGCGTCGCTCGCGCGGGGGATCGACCCCGAGGAGTCGCTCCACCGTGCCTGTCGGGCGGGTGCGGAGGTCGCCGCGAGCGCTTCCGTGTGGCCGGCGGCGCCGTGAGCGCGCGGATCCGGCTCGGCGAGGAGGTCGATCGCGCGCTGGGCACCGCGGGACCGGTCGTGTGCCTCGAGACCAGCGTGATCGGCCAGGGGCTGCCGCATCCCCGCAACGTGGA
>CBHFMJ010000147.1:0-6458 GCA_965994715.1 uncultured bacterium
AGCTGTAGACCCCGGTCGCGACGTTCGAGACCGGCGAGATCTCGAGCGGGATGCCGGCGGCCGCCAGGTGCTCGACGAGCGCCGGGTCGTCGACGGCGCGCACGCCGTGTCCGATCCGGTCGGGGAGGTAGTGGTCGAGCATCTCCCACACGTTGCGCGGACCTGCCCACTCACCGGCGTGCGGCACGGATCGCAGCCCGCCGTCCTTCGCACGCCGGAACAGGGGCCCGAACGGAGCGATCCCGCTCCGCTCGCTCCCCGCGGCGTTGAGCGCCACCACGCCTCGACCCGCGAACTTCAACGCGACCTCCAGCGACCGTTCGGCCAGCTCGATGCCCGCATCGCGCACGAGATCGGGCGCGAGCATGGCCGTCACACCGAAGTCGCGTCGGCCCGCCTCGAGTCCGTCCAGCACGGCCTCGATCGGCCCGAACCAGTCGTCGCCGAGTCGGGAGGCGTGGTTGCTCGGCGAGAACACGACCTCGGCGTACCGGACGCCGGTGCGGGCCTCGTCCTCGCAGAACTCGTAGGTGATCCGTCGGAAGTCCTCGGTCGTTCCCAGCAGAGCGCACATCGCCGTGTACTGCGAGATGAAGTCGTCGGATCCCGCGAACCCCCACCGGCCGTCCACGAGTCCGGACGGGACCGCCGCGCCCACTCGCTCCGCGAGCTCGCGGACGGTCTCGACGCGCATCGCGCCCTCGAGGTGAACGTGGAGCTCCGCCTTCGGCAGGAGGGCGAGGTCGCGCATCCGCGGATGCTAGCGGGGAGGGACGCGGTCGCGCGACGACGCGCTCTCAGAGGGTGGAATACACCTGCACGTCGGCGACGCCGCACGCGGGATCGGATGCGAACTGGGGGCCGCCGCCGTCGATCTCTCGCAGGTACCAGCAGGTCCCGAGCGAGCTCATCGCGGAGATGAAGAGGGTGTTCGTGAGGGGGTGGTGGTGGAGGTAGGCCACGTGGGTGGCGACAGGCGTGTCACCGTCGACGTACGTGAGCGCCGACTCGATCGCGTCCATCTCCACGGGGTCGGTCGTGTAGGTGAGCGTGTCCGTGTAATAGGTGCGCTCAGCAGCGAACGCTGTGCGGATGTCCGCGAGCGCCGCCCGGTCGGAGGCCCGCTGCCGGGCACCCATGAACGTCGGGAGCGCGAGCAGCACCAGGATGCCGATGATCAAGATCACCGTCATCAGCTCGATCAGCGTGAAGCCGCGTTCGTTCCTCACCTGCCAACTATCGGCGCTCCGGGGGAGCGACCTGAGCCCCGGGTTTCCTACGGAGCGATAGCATCGGACCGAGCCCGGGTGTCGGAATCGGTAGACGACGGCGCCTTAAAAGCGCTTGCCCCGGAAGGGGCGTGTGGGTTCGAATCCCACCCCGGGCACGGAACGGCGGTCCTTCGGCCCGCCGAAGGCACCGGAACGCCGCCGCCGGACGAGGCCGTCGTAGGATGCCGGTGCATGGACGGTCAGCCGCCGCCAAACCTCCCCGAGCCACCCGTCCAGCAGCCCCCCGTCGCGGCATCCTGGGGTCCGCCTCGTCCCCTTCCCCCGCCGCCACCTCCGCTCGGAGGGACACCGGGGGACCGCCCGTTCAGCCTGCAACCCATGGGTGTCGGAGAGCTCATCGACGCGGCCATCAAGCTCTACCGCTCGCGATGGAAGACCCTGATGGCGATCGTCGCGATCGCCCTCGTTCCCATCACGTTCCTCCAGGTCTTCCTGACGCGGCAGATCGGCAGCCCGTTCACCGAGCCGACCCTCACCCGGGCGGAGCTCGAAAGCACGGTGCTCACCTCGATCGTCCTCGGCGCGATCCAGTTCCTCGTGGTCCAGCCGTTCCTCATCGCCGCCGTGGCGAAGGCGTCCGCGGACGTCTATCTCGGTAGACCGGTGCTCGTGGGAACGACCTTCCGCTTCGCCGTCTCGCGGATCCACTCGATCCTGTGGATCTCGATCCTGTCGGGACTCGCCATCCTCCTCGGGTTCGTGCTCCTGATCGTCCCGGGCGTCATCCTCCTGGTGCGCTTCTACTTCGGAACGACCGTGCTCGTCGTCGAGGGACAGAAAGGGTCGAAGGCGCTCGGTCGGTCCTTCCGCCTCGCGCAGGGGCACTTCTGGAAGATCCTCGGCACGATCCTGCTCGCAGCGATCCTCGCGAGCGTCGTCGAGGGGGTTCTGTCGATCCCCGGGAGCGCGGCGTTCGCGGCGATCGGCACGGCCGGATGGCCCTTCTACGCGATCGGCCTCTCGCTCGCCGCGATCCTCACCACGCCGTTCACGACACTGATCTCCGTGCTCCTGTACTTCGACCTGCGCATCCGGAAGGAAGCGTTCGACCTCGAGATCATGGCCCAGGAGATGTCCTCGCAACAGTGAGGCGGATCGCGCCCCTGTGCGTCGTCCTTGCGATGGGCCTCCTGCTCGCGGTGCCGGCGGGCGCGCAGCCGCGGAGGGCGACCTCGCCCGAGGAGCTCCTCGATCGGCTGGAGGCTGCCGCGGAACTCGCGGATGAGGGGGCCGCCGACCCGTCACCGGATCGGATGCGCCACGTGGAGGAGGCGATGGGTCTCCCCGCCGTCGTCCGGATCGAGGGAGTGGACATGGCGGTCCCGGCCGATCCGGTGATGGCGAGCATGACAGGCTCGAGCGCCGGCGACTTCCGTCGGGCGGCAGACCGGCTCGAAGCGCTGCAGGGATCCCTCGAACGGGCGACCTCGGCGGCTCCGAGGGACCCGGACCAGATCGAGTCGGCGCTCACCAACGCCTATCGCGGTGTCCTCCAGGTGGATCCCGGGATCATCGAGCGGATCCGGCGCGCGATCGGGGAGCTGATCCAGGGTCTGCTCGCCCGCCTCTTCTCGTTCCAGGGGGCCGGCACGATCGTCGCCTGGGCCGTTCTCGTCGGCCTCGGGATCCTCGCCGTTTGGCTCATCCGCAGGCTCCGGCTCGTCCCCGAGACGTCGATGGAGGTGGCAGGCGGCGGAACGGGCACACCGCGCGTGGACTGGATCGCGCGCGCCGAGGATGCGGTCCGAGCGGGTGATCTCCACCTCGCCGTCCATGCCTTCTACCGAGGGCTCCTGGGTGCGTTGTCGAGCCGGGGGCTGCTCATCGACGGCCCCGGTCTGACCGCCGGTGAATGTCGCTCCACCGTGCGCGCCGTCCGTCCCGAGTTGTTCGACGCCGTCGCCGACGCGACCGGAGCCTTCGAGCAGATCGCCTACGGGGGCGCCGTGCCCGAGCCGGGCGACGTGGACACGCTCCGTCGAGCGGTCGCGCTGGCGAGGTCCAGATGAGCCGGCGGATGGCGATCGTCTGGATCGCGATCGTCCTCCTGCTGGGCGTGCTCATCGCCCTTGTACCGCGCGCGGAGTCCGCGGAGTCCACGCTCGCCTTGCGGCGATTCCTCGCCGCGTCGGGGAGGCAGGTCTCGGAAGGAGGCCCGCCTCCTGAGGCGGGCGGGACGTACGTGATCCTCCACGACCTCCGCACGCCGGACGAAGCCCGGTCACTCCTCGCCTGGGCCGCGTCCGGCGGTCGATTGGTCGTCGCCGATCCTCGGTCGACCCTCGTGACGCTCTCGGGAGCCTCCGTGGGCGATCCGGTCGGCCTGGTCGGCGCACGGTCGCTGGAACCCGCGTGCCTCGCGGAGGAGGCGCTGGGGGTGCGGTCGATCGTGGTACGGGCATCGGATCGGTCGCTCCGCGGGGGCGACCGGTTCGTGTCGTGCTTCGGCGGGCACCTCCTCGTCCGATCGCACGATCGGGGCACGCTCGTCCTGCTCGGGGGGTTCACGGCGCTCACGAACGAGCACCTCCGCACGGCGGACAATGCGCTTCTGGCTCTGCGCCTTGCCGGATCGGAGGGTCCGGTGGTGTTCGGCCCACCGGTCCCCGCCGAGGTGGCGGCACCGGCGACCGGCGTGTGGGGCGCGCTGCCCGAGCGGGCCAAGGTGGCGATCCTCGCGATCGCCGTCGCGGCCCTCGCGTTCGCGGCGCTGCGATCGCGTCGGCTGGGACGGCCTCCCGCCGAGGAATCGATCACGCCGATCCCGGCCAGCGAGCTGGTGCGGGCCACCTCGCGTCTCTACCGGAGTGCCCGGAGCCTCGGCCACGCAGCCGGGATGATGCGCGAGGCGACGCGAGCTCGCGTCGGTCGCCGACTCGGCGTCCCCGCCGAGAGCGAGGCCCTGCCGACGGTGGCCGCACACGTGACCGGCCTCCCGCCGGAGCGCGTGGAGCAGGGACTGAGCGGCCCCGATCCCCGCACGGACGAGGAGCTCATCCGACTGGGTAGCCTCCTGTCCGAGATCGAGTCGAGGACGATGACCACTGCGGCCGGCACCGGCGCCGACGCGAAGGGGGAACGACCGTGACGGAGCCGCGAGACGCGCTGGGGGCGGTGCGCGAGCAGGTCGGCAAGGCCGTGGTCGGTCAGGACCTCGTCATCTCGGGACTCCTCGTCGCGCTGCTCGTCCGGGGCCACGTGATCCTCGAGGGGGTGCCGGGCGTCGCGAAGACGCTGATGGTGAAGGCGCTCGCTCGCTCCCTGGACCTCGACTTCCGGAGGATCCAGCTCGCGCCCGACCTGATGCCGTCCGACGTCACCGGGAACGTGGTGTACGAGGGCAGCACCGGCGAGTTCCGCTTCCGGCCCGGTCCGGTGTTCACGCACCTGCTCCTCGCCGACGAGATCAACCGCACACCACCCAAGACCCAGGCCGCCCTCCTCGAGGCGATGGAGGAGCATCAGGTCACCACCGAAGGAGAGAGCCGCCCGCTCCCGGAGCCGTTCCTGGTCGCGGCGACGCAGAACCCGATCGAGTTCGAGGGGACGTACCCGCTCCCGGAGGCGCAGCTGGATCGGTTCCTGTTGAAGCTCTCCGTGTCCTACCCGGGTCGTGATGCGGAGCGAGCGGTCTTGGGGATGCACCACGCGGGTCGGGACCCGCACGACCTCGATGCGCTCGGGGTCCGGCCGGTGGCCGGACCGGACGATCTGCGCGCCGGGTCGGACGCCGTCAAAGAGGTGCGGGTCGACGACGAGGTGGTGTCGTACATGCTCGACCTCGTGGAGGAGACCCGCCGGACGCCCGCATTGTCCCTCGGGGTGAGCCCCCGCGGGGCGGCGATGCTCCTGACGGCGGTGAAGGCATGGGCGTTCCTCTCGCAACGGGACTTCGTGACGCCCGACGACGTGAAGACCTTGCTCCGTCCCACGTGGCGGCACCGCGTGGTACTGCGTCCCGAGATCGAGCTCGAAGGGGCGACTGCGGACTCGGTACTCGACGGTATCGCCGAACGGGTCGCCGTTCCTCGCTAGGTCATGCATCTTCGGCCCCGGCTCGTCGTTGCGATACTCGGAGCCGGCGTCCTCGCCGCCCTCGCTCCCGCCGACCCGGCCCTCGTCCTCGTCGGCGCGACCGTCCTCGTCGCGGTCCTCGTGGCCATCGACGTCGTCCTGGCTCCGAAGGCGAGCGCATTGCAGCCGCGCCGGACGGTCGCCGCCGTGCTGCGGATGGGCCGGCTGGCCGACCTCCTCGTGGAGCTGCACAACCCGACCGATCGGGCGCTCGCGGTCGAGATCCACGATGCGACGCCACCGTCGATGGATCGCGAGCCCCGTCGGCAGCACGTCTCGATCGAGCCCGGCCGTTGGTCGCAGCTGCCGGCATCGATCCGACCCGGACGTCGGGGGCGCGCTTCGATCGGGCCGCTCACGATCCGGACTGCCGGACCGCTTGGGCTCGCCGGACGCCAGTCGACGGTCTCGCTGGTCGACGAGGTGAAGGTCTATCCCGCGCTCCGCGGCCGCGCCGAGGTCGAGCTCCGCTTCCGGCGGGCGCAGCTCCTGCAGTCGGGGCTTCGATCGACGGCGTACCGGGGTGGGAGCGACGAGTTCGACTCGCTCCGCGAGTACCGGTCCGACGATGAGTTCCGGCGGATCAACTGGAGAGCGACGGCACGATCGCCGCGACCGATCGCGAACGAGTACCGCGAGGAGCACAACCAGCAGGTGGTGATGATGCTCGACGCGAGTCGGGCCACGGCCGGCCAGGTGGCCGGCGTGTCCCGGCTCGAGCACTCCCTGGACGCCGCGATCGCCGTCGCGGACCTCGCCGCCCGCTTCGGCGATCACGTCGGCGCGCTCGCCTTCGGCCGGGACGTGCGGGCGTTCGTCGAGCCTCGGGGCGGTCCGTCGCAGCCACCGCGCATCCTGCAACTCCTCTTCGACCTCGAGGCGGGCCTGTACGCCCCCAACTACCCGCTCGCGTTCGCCACGCTGCTGGCACAGCACCGTCGCCGTTCCTGGTTGGTCCTGTTCACGGATCTCTCGGAGGAGTCGGTCCTCGAACCCTTGCTCCGCGCGATCCCTGTGCTGGTGTCGAGACACCTCCTCGTCGTGGGGTGGGGGGGCGCCCCCGAGGGGGCGGACCCCGCCCCCCCCCGGCCG
>CBHFMJ010000148.1:0-6430 GCA_965994715.1 uncultured bacterium
CAACCAACAGCTCGTCGAACAGCGACCGGTAGTAGACCATCGCCTTGCGGAGTGCTTCGGTGTCCCCGGCTGTATCCGCGCGAGCCTCCTTGACCGCGATCGAGTGCGCGGACCGGTAGTTCTCCACCACGTCCGGGTGCTCAACCGACACGTCGGCGGCGCGGCGATCGAAGTCCTCCACCGGATAGCCGCGCGTCGCCATCACCTGCTGGATCAGCTCGTCCGCGTTGGTGACCGCCTCCGAGGGCGTATCCACGAACTCCGCCTGGACCTTCGTCCACTCCGATGCGAACCGATCGTGATCGGCTTGCGAGAGCGGCCGGACGTCGAGCGCGCTCACCCGGTCGCGCCGCTCCATGAGGTCCGCTTCCGCCGCTCCCCTGTCGCCGGCGCGAGCCATCGTGCGCTCGTACTCGGAGCCGAAATCCCGCTGCAGCCCGCGACTCCTGGCCTGCCGGGACAGCAGCCATGCGACCACCGCCACCACCGCCACGGCGGCGATCACTACGACCCACACCCACGTCTCCATGCTCGACTCCTTTCGTCCTGTCTGCTCTCTACCCGTACGGGGCACGCTCGAACCACCCTGCTCCGGGCCGTTGAAGGCCTCGAAACTCCCGGGCAGGTTGCCGAACGGCGCCGGGCCCCGGACGACCTCCGACCCTCCGGCTCATATCCCCCGTCCCTCATCCGGGGACCAGATGAGGTTACGCAGTACGGCCGTACATGCTCACGGTGAACGGCGTCACGCAGCCGGGCGGGGAAGCACCCGTCCTTCCCGACGCATCTCCGGTCTCGTGGCGTGGGAGGATGGAGGGGCCACGATGACCGACTCCCGAACCGAGACCGACTCGATCGGATCCATCGAGGTCCCGGCCGACCGCTATTGGGGCGCGCAGACCCAGCGGTCGCTGCACCACTTCTCGATCGGCGATCCCGTGGCGGACCGCATGCCGATGGAGGTGGTCCGCGCCCTCGCCCTCCTCAAGAAGGCCGCCGCGATGGAGAACGCGGATCGAGGCCTGCTGGACCGGTCGCTGGCGGACCTGATCGTCGCGGCCGCCGACGAGGTCCTCTCCGGCGCCCTCGACGAACATTTCCCCCTCTACGTGTGGCAGACGGGGTCGGGGACACAGACCAACATGAACGTGAACGAGGTCATCTCGAACCGGGCGATCGAGATCGCGGGGGGCGAGCTCGGCTCGAAGGCCCCCGTACACCCGAACGATCACGTCAACCTCTCGCAGTCCTCGAACGACACGTTCCCGACCGCGATGCACGTCGCCACCGCGACCCAGCTCGCCGAACGGCTCCTGCCGTCCGTCCGTGCGCTGCGCGACGCGCTCGATGCGAAGTCGACCGCCTGGGCCGACATCGTGAAGATCGGTCGGACCCATCTGCAGGACGCTGTCCCGCTCACCCTCGGGCAAGAGTTCTCCGGCTACGTCGCCCAGCTCGACGACGACCTCGAACGGATCGAGGAGACGCTCCCCCACCTCTACGAGCTCGCGATCGGCGCGACCGCCGTCGGCACCGGCCTGAACGCACCTGACGGGTTCGGCGACGCGTGCGCGGCCAGGCTCGCCGACCTCACCGGCCGGCCCTTCGTCCGTGCCCCCAACCTGTTCGCGGCGCTCGCCGGCAACGACGCGATCGTCCACGCGAGCGGCGCCCTCGCGACCCTCGCGGCTTCGCTGACGAAGATCGCGAACGATATCCGCCTGCTCGGCTCCGGGCCGCGTGCCGGGATCGGCGAGCTCCTCCTCCCCGAGAACGAGCCGGGCTCCTCGATCATGCCGGGCAAGGTGAACCCGACCCAAAGCGAGGCCGTGACGATGGTTGCGACCCAGGTGTTCGGGAACGACACGGCGATCAAGCTCGCGGGCTCGCAGGGCACCTTCGAACTGAACGTGTTCAAGCCGGTGATGATCCGGAACCTGCTGCATTCCGCGGGACTGCTCGCGGACGTCTGCCGGACGTTCCGCGAGTTCTGCATCGAGGGGCTGGAGCCGAACCGGGAGCGGATCGAGGAACTCGTGCATCGATCCCTGATGCTCGTGACGGCGCTCACGCCGAAGCTGGGCTACGACAAGGCCGCGGAGATCGCGAAGAAGGCCCACCGCGAGGGCATCACGCTGAAGGGAGCCACGCTCGCGCTCGGCTACCTGTCGGAGGCCGAATACGACGAGATCGTGGTTCCGGAGCAGATGATCTGAGCGTGGACGATGTCCGAATCAGGCAGGATTCCGAAAGCCAGCCCTTCCTCGAACGGCGTACGCTTGTGTGGAAGACGATGAGGGCCGCATGACGGTGATCGCCGACGGGCTCCCGAGCCCGCATCTCCAGCGCAAGATCCACGAGGTACAACTCTTCCTCGCGCAGAACCTCTCGCACGACGTCGACCTGAACGCGATCGCGGAGCACGCGTCGCTCAGCCCGTACTACTTCACCCGACAGTTCACGGCCATGGTGGGCATGCCGCCCTATCGCTACCTGATCTCCCTCCGCATCGCGCGCGCGGCGCACCTGCTCCGCGAGTCGGACCTCACGGTCACCCAGATCCTGCATCGGGTCGGGTTCCACAGCCCCAGCCATTTCACGACCACCTTCCGGCGACACATGGGGATGAGTCCCACCGACTACCGCCGTCGCGCCGACTTCGAGCAGAACGCGAACCGGTTCAGCCGCGCGACCGACCCGCTGATCCACCAGCCGGAACACCGGCTCAGCCGCTAGCCGCTCGCCGGGTTGTCGGGCCGAGGTCGCGAAGCGCCAGCACCGTCCCGCGGAACGCGATGCTCCGCGACTACGCGGAAGGACATCCCGAGCGGAGTGCGTTCATCAGCATCACAGATATCGCCTGGAGGGGAGAAGTGGACCCGTGCGACGACCGCATCGGGGGATCACGGCGCGTCGCGACTGGGTCCACTTGGAGGGGCCGGTGAGGAAGCGGTGATCGACGCGCTCCTCATGCTGCTCGGCCCATACATGGAGCGGTACGAGTAGCTACCGCTCGCCGTCTAGAACAGCCACATGAGGACGGCGATCAATCCGATCACAGCCAGGATGGTCCAGATCATCTTTGGTCACCTCCTCCTGTCAGGTCCTGTCAGGTTCTCGAGAGCCTCGTACCCGGTGGTGTCGTGTCTCACACATCCGGAGGCCAGCACTCAGACGAGGATGTGAGCCGTCAGCACTCCTTGTTGGCGTGGATGCAGTTGTGGATCATCTTCTTGAGGGCGGTCTGGCTCCACGCGTTGAAGAAGTCGGCGTGCATCGTGTAGAAGGGCCCGCTCGACAGCTTCACGCCCGCGCCATCGCGCATCGCGAACGAGACCGCCATCGTGAGCTCCGGGACGGGAACGGGATGGGTCCTCGGGCAGCCGCGCCTTCCGCCGCCGAGACGCGTCGCGTAGCGCATGTGCGCCTTGTGGTTCGCGCTGTCCTTCCGCCTGCCGTCCCAGCACGAGGGGAACTTGATCAGGACCTTGACGTGCCCGCCGGCTCCGCAGTCGCGCATATGCGCTTGCCCCGTGCTGCTGCTCCCCTGGCACGACCACGCGACCACCCTCGTGCTTTGCGGTCTGGTCGCGTCGTGGTTCCCCGCGATGATCTTCAGCCCCGGCGGATACGCCTTGATCGCACCCAGGTTGTGGTGGATGCCCCGGTAGTAGAAGTGGCCGGCCACGGACTTGACGAGGGAGCCGTTCCTGTACACGGCCGGCATCCAGTACGCCGCCTTGTCCGCCGCTCGGTTGCAGTTCGTGCCCGCCCGGCGGAGGGAGGACCAGGTCGAGAACGCGTTCGTCGACTTGTTGCCGAAGAAGAGATGCAGGTGCGCCTTCCCGGGCTTGCGCGGGTACACGATCGGGTCGTCCGAGTTCCGATGATGGAAGTCGCACTCGATGTGGATCCGCGCGCTCGCCGACGCGGATGGCGCCGAGAGCGGCACCAGGCCGGCAGTGAGCGTGATGACGACCAGGAGCAGCGATCCGCGCCGCCTGCGGCCGTCGCGTGCGCGACGGAACATCCGCAGGACCCTACTAGCTTCGCCGGGATGCGCAAGTCCTCCGAGTGGAAGTCACCCCAACGAAATCGTCGGCGCCGTACGTCACGTCCGTCGTCGAGGGGGTGACCACCGTAGGCGTTCCCGGCTAGATTGGCGGGCGTTGTCCGCGGTGATCATCGGTCCCGCAGAGCATCTCCCCGAGAAGGGCGACGACACGCTAGACGAACCCGCTCCCGCCGACACGACGCCTCGATTCCTCGCGACCTTCGACATCGAGGACTGGTTCCACGCCGAGAACGTCCGTATCAGCCTGCCCTCCTTCGACCCAGCATCGATGGAGCCACGTCTGGAGCCGAACGCGCACGCGCTCCTCGATATCCTCGCCGATGTCGGGGCGCGGTCTACGATGTTCGTGCTGGGGTGGGTCGCGGAACGGTACCCCGCGGTCGTGCGCAGGATCGTGGATGAGGGGCATGAGGTCGCGAGCCACACCCACCTCCACCGCAACCTGAACCAGCTGACGACGGACGAGATGATCCGGGAGCTCGCGGACGCGAAGGACGCGCTCGAGCAGGTCACGGGAACGCCGGTCCGAGGGGTGCGGGCGCCGAACTTCTCGGTGAGCGACCACGTGCTCGATGTGCTGGCGGAGGCAGGCTACTGGTACGACTCGAGCTTCTTCGGATTCGCGCGGCACGATCGCTACGGGACCATCTCCGTCCCGATCGATCCCGATGCGGCCGTCGTCGAGGTCCGTCCCGGACTGCTCGAGATCCAGATGACCCGACTTCCGCTCGGGCCCGTGCGGGTGCCGTGGGCCGGGGGCGCGTATTTCCGTCTGATCCCCTTCCCGGTGTTCCGCCGCGGCGTCGCGCAGCGATTGCGCTCCAGGTCGTGGTTCACCTTCTACCTCCACCCGTGGGAGCTGGATCCGGAGGAGCTGCGTCTCCCGCAGATGGCGCGATCCCTCCGTCTGCGCGCCTACACCGGCCGTGGCAGGATGCGCCGCGACCTGCGGCGGCTCATCGAGGAATTCGGCTCGACCCGGATCGACGAGGCGCTAACGGCCCGCGGCCACCAGCCGCCGGGCCGCACTGATAGCTAGCGGCCTCGGAACAGGACCGCGACCGTCCGGGCCACGATCACGAGATCCCGCCAGAGGGACCAGTTCTCGATGTAGTAGTTGTCGAGGCGTGCGCGCTCCGGAACCGAGTCGAGCCCTCGGCTCCGACCGTTGATCTGCGCCCACCCGGTGATCCCCCCGACGACGCGATGCCGATCGTCGTAGCGGGAGACGGTCTCGGAGAATCGGCCCGTGTAGTGGGGTCGCTCCGGGCGAGGACCCACCAGCGACATCTCGCCTCTGATCACGTTGATCAGCTGCGGGAGCTCGTCCAGGCTCGCCGCCCGAAGGATATGCCCGATGGGGGTGACACGCTCGTGATCCCTGTCCGTGATCCACGCGGTGTCCGACTCGTCGTTCACGTACATCGTCCGGAACTTGATGATCTCGAAGAGGTTCCCATTCAGGCCCACCCGCTTCTGACGGAACAGGACCGGTCCCTCGCTCGAGAGGCGAACCGCGAGCGCGATGACCGCGAACACCGGCAGGCTCAAGAGGAACAGCGTGGACGCGACCACCATGTCGAAGGCCCGCTTCTGGAAACGCGCGCCCGGCCGGAGGGCGGGGCGCCGCAGGTGGAACAGGGGGATGCCGGCGACGTCGTCCACAGGAGCCCCCTGCGGCACGCCGCTCAGCTCGAAGAAGCGCGGGACCACGTGGATCTCCGCCGGCACCCGCTCGCTCGCCCGGAGGATCGTGACGAGCTCCTGATCACGCATCTCGCCGAACGCAACCAGCACGCGCCGCACCTCGAAGTCGCCGATCACCTGCTCGACGTTGCGGACCTGCCCGAGCACTGGCAACGCCACATGCCGGACGAGAGGGCGCCCCAGGAAGCCGATCGGCCGCAGGCCGTATTCGGGATGCTCCAGGAGCGTTTCGGCCAGTCCCATGGCGAGCTCCCCATCGCCGACGATCAAGGTGGGTTCGGACGCCAGGCCTCGCTCCTTCGCTTTCCGACCCAAGGCGTAGGCCGCCCCTCGGCCGAGGAAGACCGCTCCGGCCACGGCGAGCCCGACCTTCGAGAGCTCACGGATCCCGCTCCCCAGCAGGTCGATGTGGGCGAGCTGGGCGACCCATCCGACCGAGAGCAGGACGAGGAGGGCGACCGACACGCGGCCGAGGAGCCAGCCCGCCTCGTCACCGAGCCGCGGGTTGATCCGGTACTTCCGGGACGAATCGCCGTTCAAGATCAGGAACGTGACCACTCCGTAGGCGATCGAAACGAGGGGGAACCCCAGGATCCACGACACGGCGATCAGCGTCAGGGCATCCATCACGGGGAGCAGGCTCGACAA